>JAYRQX010000938.1:0-6849 GCA_041910415.1 Acetobacteraceae bacterium
ACATCATGGCGCTGGCCGGCGCGCGCGGCTTCACCGGGCGAACCGAGATCCTGGCCTTCCGCGGCGGCTACCATGGCGGCGTCTTCACCTTCCCGGTCGGCGTGCCGATCTCCCCGGTCAACCTGCCGATCCCGATGCGCTTCGCGGACTACAACGACGCGGCGGGTGCGGCGGCGGCGATCCGCGAGGCGGGCGACAGGCTCGCCGCCGTGATCGTCGAGCCGATGCAGGGATCGGGCGGCTGCATCCCGGCGAGCCGCGAGTTCCTGCAGGCGCTGCGCGACGCGACGAAGGAGACCGGCGCGCTGCTTGTCTTCGACGAGGTGATGACCAGCCGCCATTCCTATGGCGGGTTGCAGGAGCGGCTCGGCATCGCGCCCGATCTGACGACCTTCGGCAAATACATGGCGGGCGGCATGTCCTTCGGCGCCTTCGGCGGCCGCGCGGACGTCATGTCCGTGTTCGACGGCCACAAGCCGGGCACCCTGTCCCATGCCGGCACCTTCAACAACAACGTGCTCTCCATGGCCGCCGGCAACGTGGCGCTCGGCCAGATTTTTGACCGTGACACCGCAGAGGCGCTGTACCAGCGCGGGGAGACGCTCCGCGCGGCCTGCAACGCCGCGGCCGCGAAGCATGGTGTCGCCATCGCGTTCACCGGTATCGGTTCGATGATCACGCCGCATTTCCGCAAGGGCCCGGTGACGCAGCCCTACAAGGCCGCGCCGGAGGAGGAACAGATGCGGGAGCTGTTCTTCCTGGATATGCTCGCATCAGGCATCTACATCGCCCGCCGCGGCATGGTCGCGCTGTCGCTCCCCGTCAGCGACGCCGACTGCGCCCGCTTCGTGGCCGCGGTGGACGAGTTCTGCGCGGCACGGAAGCCGGTGCTGACGCCGGCGTGAGCGGCAGGAATCGACCCTCGGTCCGCGATGGCTGGCTCGGGCGAGTCGAGGGCTTGATGTCTGCGCACTTCTTTGACGATAAGGGCGTGTCGCGGCCGGGCATTGAAGTCGCCGTCGGGCTCAAGCATGGGGAAGCAGTCTTCACAGTCATGGTGCGCGTGTTTCTGGCCGACGGCGTAGGCGCGGCGGCACGCGGCCATACCAATCGTCTCGCGCACATGGCGATGGACCACGTGTTCGATCGGCTGGATGAGGGTTGGCGCCCAGACCAGGGCGCTCTGCCGCCAATCACCATCAGCTGATCACCGACCGCCGCCCACCGGCAGTCTTGCGCCCACGACATGCGATGCGGCGTCGGAGACCAGGAACAGGATGACTTCGGCGATTTCCTCGGGCGTGCCGGCATGGCCGATCGGCACGGTGGGGCCGAGGCGCGCGACGCGGTCCGGCGCGCCCATCGCGGCGTGGAGTTCGGTGTCGATCATGCCGGGGTTCACCGCGTTGACGCGGATGCCCTCGGCGGCGACTTCGCGCGCGAGGCCGAGCGTGTAGGTGTCCATGGCGCCCTTGCTGGCGGCGTAGTGCACCCATTCGCCGGCACCTCCGATCTCGGACGCGCGGGAGGAGACATTGACGATCGCGCCGCCCTTGCCGCCGCGTGCCGTGGACATGCGGCGGATCGCCTGCTGGGAACAGATCGCGGTGCCGAGGACGTTGATGCGCAGGACCTCCTCCCAGACCGAAATCGGGACGTCCATCTGCTTCGCGACGCCGCCGGCGGTGCCCGCATTGTTCACCAGCACGTCGATGCGGCCGAACCGTTTGTCCAGCGCCTCGAACACCGTGCCCATCGCGGCCTCGTCGCCGACATCGGCCTGGTGCAGCGCGACCTCGGCGCCGGCGGCCTCGCAGGCCTTGGCCGTTTCCTCGGCGCGTGCCTTCGCCCCACGGTAGGTCAGTACCAGGTCGTAGCCGCGTTGCGCCGCCATCAAGGCGGTCGCGGCGCCGATGCCGCGCGTGCCGCCCGTGATCATCATGACCTTCCGGCTCATTGCGTTCCCTCCTCGGTGTCGCCGCCATCATCACCGCGCCTTGCCGCGAACGGAAGCCCGCGCGACCATGCCGGCCAGCAGAGGAGACCATCCGATGGACTATGCGCCGGACACCTTCCGCCCGCTGACCTTCCACGACGCGGTGCCGCGCTTCCGCGACGGCAGCGACACGCCGCGCGCCTATCTGGAGCGCTGCCTGGAGACGATCGCCGCGCGCGAGCCCGAGGTCATGGCGTTTGCGAGCCTGAACGAGGCCGGCGCGCGCGAAGCGGCCGACGCCAGCACCGCGCGCTACAAGGCAGGCACGACGCTCTCGCCCATCGACGGACTGCCCATCGGAATAAAAGACCTGATCGAGACGCGTGACCTGCCGACCGAAATGGGCTGCGCCTTCTACAAGGGCAACCGCCCCGGCCGCGACAGCGCGTCCGTCCAGGCGCTGAAGCAGGCGGGCGCCGTCATCGTCGGCAAGACGGTGACGACCGAGATGGGCATGTCCCACCCCGGCCCGACGCGCCACCCCTTCGATCTCAGGCGCACCCCGGGCGGCTCCTCCTCCGGCTCCGGCGCGGTGATCAGCGCGCGCATGCTGCCCGCCGCGCTCGGCACCCAGGTCGTCGGCAGCGTCATCCGCCCGGCCTCCTTCAACGCGAACTGGGCGCTGAAGCCGACCCAGGGCGCGATCAACCGCGGGGAACGCCAGGGATTCTCGCAATCCACCATCGGCGTGCATGCCGGCTGCGCCATCGACATGTGGTCCGTCGCGGTCGAGATCGCCAAGCGCGTCGGCGGCGATCCCGGTGCGCCCGGCCTCTACTTCACCGCGGAAGCGACGCCGCCCGCCGTCAAGCCGCGCCGGCTCGCCGTGCTGGAGACCGAAGGCTGGGCGCTGGTCGAGCCGAAGGCGAAGGAAGCCTTCGACCATGCGCTCGCCGCGCTGCGGAAACAGGGTGTCGCCATCCTCCGCCGCGGCGACCACCCGCTGCTGGAGACGCTGGAACAGCGGCTGATGGGCGCGCTGCAACTCGCCACCGATGTCTGCGCCTATGAAAGCGCCTGGTCGGTCGCGAACATCATGGCGAAGAATCCGGACTCCCTCAGCGACAGCCTGAAGGCCCGCTTCGCGCTTGGCTGCTCCGTCACACTGCCGGAGTACCGCGCCCGCCTGCTGCATCGGGAGGAGATGCGCCAGGCCCAGACATCGCTCGCCGGTGAGGTGGACGGCTTCATCGGCCTCTCCGCGTTGGGCCCGGCCCCGCTGCCCGGCGACACCGGCGGATCGGTGGGAAAAATCCTGCACACCACGGGCAATCCCATCATGAACTCCGCGAGTTCCGCCCTCGGCTGCCCTGTGGTGACGGTGCCGAGCCTGGCGGTGGGCGGCATGCCGCTCGGCCTCGCCATCACCACGCAGCCGCACCAGGACGAGCGCGCGACGGCGATTGCGCGCTGGATCGCGGAGGCCGTTCCGCCGATCATGGTGTGAACGACGAACGCAGGGAGGCAAGAACGATGTCGGACATCCTGGTCACCGATGCGGACGGGCTGCGCACCATCCGCATGAACCGGCCCGAGAAGAAGAACGCGCTGACCAAGGCAATGTACGCCGCCATGGGCGACGCCGTGCGCGACGGAACAGGAAACCCCGCGGTGCGGGCCATCCTGCTGACCGGCGGCGAGGCCTGCTTCACCAGCGGCAACGATGTCGGCGACTTCAAGACGCGCAGCGCGACCGAATCCGATTCGGTTCCCACGCCCGCGCGCGATTTCCTCTGGGCCATGATCGATTGCCCGAAGCCGGTCGTCGCCGCCGTCGCGGGCTTCGCCATCGGCATCGGCACGACCATGCTGCTGCATTGCGACCTGGTCTATGCGTCGGAGAACGCGATCTTCCGCATGCCTTTCGTCGATCTCGGCCTCTGCCCCGAAGGCGGTTCTTCTCTTCTTGTGCCGCTGCGCGGCGGCCAGTTGCTCGCGAACGAGCTGCTGCTGCTGGGTGAGGCCTTCGGCCCCGACACGGCCGTCCGCGCCGGCATCGCCAATGCCGTCGTCGCGCCGCAGGACCTGCTCGGCCATGCCGAGGCCAAGGCGCGCGCGCTGGCGAGCAAGCCACCCGCAGCACTCGCCGCCAGCAAGGCGCTGCTCCGTCGTGCCGATGTCGGCGGCCTGCGCGCCCATATGCACGCCGAGTTCGACCGCTTCAGCGAGCTCCTGCGCGGCCCGGAAGCCGCCGAGGCGGTCTCCGCCTTCCAGGAGAAGCGCAAGCCCGACTTCTCCAAATTCTTCGCGAAGGGCTGACGTCATGTTCCGCGACGATCTGTTCAAGGGCGCGCGCGTCCTGATCACTGGCGGCGGCACCGGCCTCGGCCGCATGATGGCCGAACGCATGCTGGCGCTGGGCGCCGCCGTCGAGATCTGGGGCCGTCGCGGCCCCGTGGTGCAGGCGACCGCGGACGAGATGAACAAGGCGCATCCCGGCATGGCCCATGCCCGCGCCGTGGACATCAAGGACCCGGACGCGGTGGAGGCCGCCATCGCCGCGATGTGGAGCGAGGGCCGGCCTGCCACGCATCTCATCAACAACGCCGCCGGCAACTTCATCAGCCGCACGGAAGACCTCTCCTCTCGCGCCTTCCACGCCATCGCCGACATCGTCTTCCACGGCACCTTCCAGGTGACGCAGGCCGTGGGCCGGCGCTGGATCAAGGGGGGGACCGGCGGCGCCGTCGTCTCCATCATCGTCACCTGGGTGCGCACCGGCGCGCCCTTCGTCGTGCCGTCGGCCATGTCCAAGGCCGGCATCGACGCGATGACGAAGTCGCTGGCCGTCGAATGGGGCCGCCACGGCATCCGGCTCAACGCCATCGCGCCCGGCACCATCCCGACCGAAGGCATGTTCGCCCGCCTCCGCCCCGGCGAGAACGACCCCGCCGCGCGCATCGCCGCCGCCAACCCCATGGGCCGCGTCGGCACGGCCGAGGATATCGGCGACCTCGCCGCCTTCCTGCTCGCGCCCGTCTGGATCAACGGCGAGACGATCGCCCTCGATGGTGGTCAGTGGCTGACGGGCGGCGGCGGCTTCAAGGACTACATGAGCTGGACCGACGCCGACTGGGAGGCAGCGCGCGACCGCATCCGCGCGCGCAACCAGGCCGACAAGGCGCAACGGTAAGGGCGGGGGAGCGAACTCCCCGTTTGCGGCAGTGCCGCAAACCCCTTCCTTCTTCCCGGAGTTGGCGAGAATGACCGCAGGCCTGCATAGCTGGACCGCCCAGCAGCGCGTACGTCACGGCGCGGCGGTGGGCGAGGCCCTGCCGCCTGAACTGACCGGCGCGCAGCGTGTGGTGCTGGTCACCACGCGCTCGCTCGCGAACGGCGCGCTGCTCGCGGCGGCGAAAGGCGCCATCGGCGCGAAGCTTGCCGCGACCTTCGGCGCCATGCGCGCGCACAGCCCGGTGGAGGATGTCGTCGCGCTCGCCGCCCTGCTCGCCGAGACGCGCGCCGATCTCGTCGTCGCCGTCGGTGGCGGGTCGGTGATCGACGGGGCGAAAGTCGCCTGCGTCGCCACCTGGCGCGGCCTCGCGGGCGCGGAGGCGATCAAGGGCCTCGCCGTGCCGCGCGCCAGCGAGCCGAAGGGCTGGGACGGCGCCGCGCCGACGCCGCGCATCGTCGCCGTGCCGACGACGCTCTCGGCCGCCGAATTCGCGCCGCATGCAGGGTTCACCGACCTGGCGGCGGGGCGGAAGGTGCGCTGCCTGGACCCTTGGGCGGTGCCGGTCGCTGTCGTCCTCGATCCCGCCGCAACCCTCGAAACGCCGTCCGAGCTTTTTCTGAGCTCCGGCATCCGCGCGCTGGACCACGCGGCGGAGCGCTGGTGCTCCACGAAGCCGCAGCCCTTCTCGGACGCCGTCTCCCGCCAGGCGATGATCATGCTGGCGGACGGTCTTCCGGCCGCGAAGCGCGACCCGTCCGACCTCGCAGCGCGCGCGCTCTGCCAGCAGGCGATGTGGATGTCGGTCATGGGCGGCTGGGCCGGCGTGCCGGTCGGCGCCAGCCACGGCATCGGCTACATCCTGGGCGGCGCCAAGGGCGTGCCGCACGGCATCACCTCCTGCCTCGCGCTGCACGCGGTGATGCGCTGGAACGCGCCGGTCAACGGCGTGCGGCAGCAGGACATCGCGCATATCCTCGGCGGGCCGGATGGCGCGACGGCGATCCATGATTTCGTCGCAGGGCTCGGCCTGCCGACGCGCCTTTCGCAGGTCGGCATCGCCGCATCGGAGATCCCGTCTCTGGCCGCGCGCTGGAACGGCGACGCGCCGATCGCGACCAACCCGCGGCCCGTGCAGACCGTGGCGGATCTGGAAGACATCCTCCGTCTGATGGCCTGATCAGAAGCGTTCCGCCGCGAAGGGTGAAAAATCGAAATTCGGCTTCTCGCCGGCGATGGCGGCGCCCAGCACCGCGCCCGTCGGCGCCGATCCGGTCAGGCCGAGATGGCCGTGCCCGAAGGCGCACCACAACCCCTGCCAGGCCTTGGCGGGCCCGATCACCGGCACGCTGTCGGGCAGGCAGGGCCGGTGCCCCATCCAGAAGGGCTGCGCGTTGTCGGTGCGCGCCTGCGGGAAGACAGCCTTCAGGTCCTCCAGCAGATAGGCTGCGCGCTTGGGCGTCGGCGCGCGATCGAGCCCGCCGAACTCCACCGTCCCCGCCACGCGCAACCCACCCTCCATCGGCGTCAGGAACACCTTGCGGTCCGCCGGCACGACGGGGCGGGACAGCGTCACCCCCGCATCCGGCAGCATGACGTGGTAGCCGCGCTGCGTTTCCAGCGGAATGCGGAAGCCGAGCGGCCGCAGCAGCCGCGCGGACCACGCACCCGCCGCGATCAC
>JAYRQX010000939.1:0-5684 GCA_041910415.1 Acetobacteraceae bacterium
GCGGCGCGCGCGTCGTCAACGGCAGCGCCTTGACCAGGGTGGCGAGGTCCCCGCCGGCGCCGCCATGCCGCGCTTCCTGCACCAGCGCGATCGCCACGGGCGAGAGCGCGAGCGCCTTGCGCAGACGGGTGCTGACCGTCTCGCTGCGGGGGCGGGCAGCGAGGCGCTGCCTGACCTCCTCGAACGTCATGTCCGGGCGCAGGTCGAGCGTGAAGGTCGCCGCGCCGTCCCGCGCGATAGCCTCACGGATGGCGCCACTCAGTGCATAGAGGGCGCCGCCTTCCAGCCCGGCCGAGGTCAGCACCCCTTCGCCCCTGCGAGTCTCCCCGCCGAAGCTGACCGCGATGCGCTTCAGCGGCGCACCGGCATGGGATGCAAGCTTGTCCGACCAGGACAGCACGAAGCCGGCATTGGACGGCGCGAAGGGCGTGGTGGCGACATCGGGCAGCCACGCCGTCCAGGACCCGTCCGAACCCAGCCGCGGCCAGGACGCGCCGCCGAGCGCCAGAAGCACGGCGTCCGCGGCGTGCATGACCTCGCCGGCCTGCGTCGTGAAGCGCAGTGGCTCAATGCCGATGCAGCGATGCCGCGGGCGGAGCTGGACCCCCAGCGCCGCGAGCCGCGCAAGCCAGGCGCGCAGCAGCGGCGAGGCCTTGAGCGTGCGGGGAAAGACGCGCCCCGAACTGCCGACGAAGGTCTCGATATCAAGCCCTTCGCACCAGGCCCGCAGCGCCTCCGGCGGGAAGGCGCGCACCGCATCCAGCAGCAGCGGCGCCTGCGGCCGGTAGCGGGTCAGGAAGATCTCCAGCGGCTCCGAATGCGTGAGGTTCAGCCCGCCCCGTCCGGCGATCAGGAATTTCCGCGCGGGCGAGGGCATGTGGTCGAAGACCGTGACCGCGTGTCCCTCGCGCGCCAGCGTCTCCGCCGCGATCAGCCCGGCCGGTCCCGCGCCAATGATGGCGACCTGCGCCATCAGGCGCCAAGCAGCGCGCGGCCCGGCACGGCCTCGATCAGGCTGCGGGTATAGGGATGCTGCGGTGCCTCGAAGACCGCGCGGATCGGGCCGGATTCCTCGACCACGCCGTTGCGCATCACCACCACCTCGTCGCAGAGCTGCGCCGCGACGCGCAGGTCATGGGTGATGAAGAGGATGGAGAGGCCAAGCTGCGCCTGCAACCCGCGCAGCAGCGCGAGCACCTGCGCCTGCACGCTGACATCGAGCGCCGAGACCGGCTCGTCCGCCACCAGCACCTCGGGCTTCATGGCGAGCGCGCGGGCGATGCCGATGCGCTGGCGCTGGCCGCCCGAGAATTCGTGGGGGTAGCGGCCGACCGCATCCGGATCGAGGCCGACGAGGCCGAACAGGCGCCGGGCTTCGGCCATGGCCTCCGCACGCGGCGTGCCGGCGGCGACCGGGCCCTGCGCGACCTGGATGCCGGCCGTGCGGCGTGGATTCAGCGAGGCATAGGGGTCCTGGAAGACCATCTGCACGCGCTTCGCCGCCTCGCGCCGCCCCTTCGGCAGCGTTGCACCGGCAATCATGATCTCCCCGCCATCGGCGCCGAGCAGGCCCACGACGCAGCGCGCCAGCGTGGATTTCCCGGACCCGCTCTCGCCCACCACCGCCAGCGTCGAGCCGCGCCGCAGCGTGACCGAGACATCGTCGAGCGCCTTCACCGGCTTGCGGCGCCGGAAGATGCCGCGGGACGCATAGGTCTTGGTGAGTCCACGCACGTCCAGCACGGCGTCGGGCGAAAGGGCGCGCGGCGCGGGCGCGGAGACGCCAGGCACGGCAGCCAGCAGCGCGCGCGTATAGTCATGCTGCGGCCTGGTCAGCACCTCCTTCGCCATGCCCTGCTCCACCACGCGGCCGGTCTGCATCACCGCGACCCGGTCCGCGATCTCGGCCACCACGCCGAAATCATGGGTGATGAACATCACCGCAGTGCCATGGCGCTTCTGCAGGTCCTTGATGAGAGCCAGCACCTGCGCCTGGGTCGTGACGTCGAGCGCCGTCGTCGGCTCGTCGCAGATCAGCACCTCGGGCTCCAGCGCGAGCGCCATGGCGATCATCACGCGCTGCCGCTGCCCGCCCGAGAGTTCGTGCGGATAGGCGCGCAGCGCGCCTTCGGGGTCCGGCAGGTTCACTTCGCGCACGCGCCACATCTCGCCGATCTGGCGGCCGACCGTCATCAGTGGATTCAGCGCCGTCATCGGCTCCTGGAACACCATGGCGACGCGGCGGCCGCGGATATGGCGCCATTCCTCGGGCGACTTCGCGCAGAGATCCTCGCCGGACAGCATCATGCGGCCGGAGAGGATCGACAGCCCTGGCGCCAGCAGGCCCATCACCGCCGAAGCCGTGACGGATTTCCCCGATCCGCTCTCGCCGACGACGCAGAGGATCTCGCCGGCATCGACCGAGAGCGCGACATCCTCGATCGCATGCGTCCGGTCCGCGCCGCGCGGCAGGCGGATCGTCAGGCCTTCAACCGCGAGCCGCGTCATCGGCCGCTCGCCAGGCGCGGGTTCAGCGCGTCGTTCAACCCCTGCCCCACCAGCGACACGCCGAGGATGGTCAGCAGGATGGCGACACCCGGAATGGCCGAGACGTACCACTCCGTCCGCAGCACGTTGCGCCCGAGGCCGATCAGGTTGCCCCAGGACGGGACATTGGGATCGGATAGCTGGAGGAAGGCCAGCGCACTTTCCAGCAGGATCGCGACCGCCATGACGACGGAGGCATAGACGATCACCGGCGGCAGGGCGTTCGGCAGGATCTCCCTGAATATCAGATGCACATCGCCAAGCCCCTGGATGCGGCAGGCCTGGACGAAGTCGCGCGTCCGCAGCGAGAGGAATTCCGCCCGCGTCAGCCGCGCGACGGGCGGCCAGGAGACGAGGCCGATCGCAACCGTCACCGTCTCGATCGTGCTGCCGAAGACGGCCACCAGGACCAGCAGCAGGATGAAATTCGGCAGGGTCTGGAAGGCTTCCGTCACGCGCATCAGCGCCGTATCCACCGCGCCGCCATAGAAGCCCGCGACGGCGCCGATGGCGATGCCGATGCAGGCGGCGATGGAAGTCGCGACGAAGCCGATCAGCAGCGAGATGCGCGCGCCGTGGAAGATCTGCGCCGCGATGTCGCGCCCCGACGGATCGGTGCCGAGGACAAAACGCGGATTCTGCCCCGGCCATTGCAGCGGCCGCCCGGCGAGCCCCAGCGGGTCGTTCGGAAAGAACACGGACGCCGTCAGCGCCATGAACACCACCGCCAGCACGATCAGGCTGCCGATGACGGCGGCGGGGCTGCGGCAATAGGCGCGAAGGACGCGCATCAGCCTTCCGCCTGGATGCGCGGGTCGAGCCGCGCGTAGAGGAGATCGACCAGGAAGTTGATCGCGATGACCAGCAGCGCCGAGACGAAGACGATGCCGAGCAGCGTGTTCAGATCCCGCTGCACCACGCTTTCATACGCAAGCCGGCCGAGGCCCGGCAGCGCGAAGACGCTCTCCACCACCACCGATCCGCCAAGCATCGTCCCCGCCTGCAGGCCGATCAGCGTCACCATGGGCAGCATGGCGTTGCGCAGCACGTGCTTGGTGATGACGCGCGTCTCGGTCAGCCCCTTGGCGCGCGCGGTGCGGACGAAGTCCAGCGACAGCACCTCCAGCATCGAAGCGCGCATGATGCGGAGATAGATGGCCAGGAAGATCAGCCCGAGCGTCAGCGTCGGCAGCACCAGGTAGGTCGCGACATCGAACACCGCCGCGAGCCCCGTGTAGGACTGCGTGATGTCGCCATAGCCGCCGGCCGGCAGCCATTGCAGATAGACGCTGAACAGCACGATCGCCATCAGCCCGAACCAGAAGGAGGGCGTCGCATAGAAGATCAGGCCGAGCGTCGAGATCAGCGTGTCCGGCCATCGGTTGACGCGCCGCGCCGCGATCACGCCCAGCACCAGTCCGAAGAAGAACGCGAAGGACAGGGCCGAGACCATCAGCAGGATGGTCGGCGGCAGCCGTTCCAGGATGACGGTCGCGACCGGCTTGCCATAGATGGCGGAGAAGCCGAGGTCGAGCGTCACGAGCCGCGCCAGGTAGTTCCACAGCTGCGCGGCCACGCCGAGATCAAGCCCATAGAAGCGGCGCAGTTCGGCCGCCAAGGCGGCGTCGCCACCGCCCATCTGCGCCATCAGCGCATCGACCGTGTCGCCGGGTGCGAGTTGCAGCAGCAGGAAGACGCCCGCCAGGATCAACAGGAGCGTCGGCAGCGAGGCGGCAAGCCGCCTCAGCGCAAGCCTGAGAACCCGCAACGCGCTAGGACGCCAGCCAGGTGTCGTGCCAGGAAGAGGATGCCCAGCGCGGATTGTTGGCGACGTTGCGCAGCCGCTTGTTGAAGACGCTGACAAAGATCTGCTCGATCGGCATCCCCAGCGGGTATTCGGTCTGCACCGCGCGCACGAAGTCCGCGTACATCGCCTTGCGGCGGACGGGATCGACCTCGGTCGCCGCGCGGTCGATGATCTCGTCCACGCGCGGGTCGATCCAGCCCCACTGGTTCGTCCACGGGGCGCCGCGCGGGCTGCCGGAGCGGTACCAGACCGTCGTGCTGACCGCGGGGTCGCTGCGGTACTGGTGCCAGCCCGTGGCGAGATCGAAATTCCAGTCGTTGTAGACGGTGCGCAGGAACCCCGCGGCATCGAGCCGCACGATCTCGACCCGGATGCCAACCTGCTGCAGCGATTGCTGGATGAAGGTGGACCAGAGCTGGATGTCCTCGCCCCAGGGCGCCGGGTTGAGGCGGATGCTGAAGCGCTGCCCGCCGGCGCCGCGGCGCTGCCCGGCCTCATCAAGCAGCCGGTTCGCGAGCGCGACATCATAGCCGTATTGCGGCTGCACCACGCCCGGATAGTAGTCGGTCGAGACCGAGGGGATCGGCCCCGTGCCGACCTTCGCGAAGGGCCCCAGGAAATTCTCGATGAAGAAGGGCACGTTCAGCGCGTGGGCGATCGCCTTGCGCACGCGGATATCCGCCAGGACAGGGTTGCGGAAGTTGAACTCCAGCGTGTTGTTGCGGACGTTGCCCTCGTTGCCGCGGGTCGTCACCTCGAAGCGCGGATCGCGGCCGAGCCGCTGCATGTCGGCGATGGAAAGCGCGGAGTACGGGCTGAACAGCAGTTGCCCGGATTCCATCTGCGCCGCCGCCGCCGCGCGGTCGGTCACAACGCGCCAGACGATGCGGTCCAGATAGGGCAGGTTGTTGCGCCAGTAATTCGGATTGCGCTCGGCGATGATGTGCTGGCCACGTTCGTACTGCACGAATTTGAAGGGGCCGGTGCCGATGGGCGCCGTGTTCGCCGGGTTCTGGCGAATGTCGGTGCCTTCATAGACATGCCTGGGCGAGACATAGCCGAGGTCCGGCATCGCCCGCAGCAGCAGCCCCTGCGGCATCGGCCGTTCATACTTGAAGATCGCGGTGTGCGGATCGGGCGTCTGCACTTCGGTCAGAAAACGCTGCAGCTCGGTCCCATAGTTCAAGATCTTCTTCCACATCTCCATGGCCGTGAACTGCACGTCCGCGGAGGTGAAGGGCCGCCCGTCATGCCAGGTCACGCCGCGGCGCAGGCGGAAGACATGGGTCCTGCCGTCGGGCTCGCTCTCCCAGCTCTCGGCCAGCACGCC
>JAYRQX010000940.1:0-4013 GCA_041910415.1 Acetobacteraceae bacterium
CCGCTCCGCGCCGGCCCGGCTGCGCCGGCGCTGGCGCTCGCCGTGACGGCGGCGATCGCGCTCTATGCGCTTCGGGGCGGCGAGGCGCCCTGGCGCGAGATCGCCTTCCCCGGCACCGAGGCCGCGCGGCTGACCGCCTGGCTCCGGCAGGAAGCCAATGGCGAGCGCCTGCTCGTGCTCTCGCCCGACATCTATCCCGTCTATCCAGCGCTCAACTATGCCCGCGCCCAGACCACGCTGCGCACCATGACGCTCTGGCTGCTGCAGGGGGTCTACCGGGACTGCCCGGCGGGCGGGGAACGCTACCGCCAGACCTGGGAGATGAGCCGCACGGAGTTCTTCGTCTACCGCACCGTCGCCGAGGATTTCGCGCGCGCGCCGCCATCGGCCGTGCTCGTCTCCCGCCGCAGCGGCATGCCGGCCTGCGGCGGGCAGCAATTCGATTTCATCGCATATTTTTCACGACATCCGTTGTTCGCGGAGACCTGGCTTCGCTATCGTCCGGCGGGCGAGATCGAGGGCTACCGACTCTACGTCCGGGAGAATTAGAGTGTCCCATAACGACTATGTCGGCCGCAGCGAGGTCCGCGAGGATCGCGTGGACCGGAGGCTGGCGGAAGGGCTGGCGGCGACGCTGGGCCGCGACCTGGCGCCGGGCGACCTGCCGCCGCTGTGGCATTGGATGCTGTTCCAGGACTGGCGCAAGCCGGATGGCGTGGGACCCGACGGACACCCCAGGCGCGGCGGCTTCCTGCCCCCGGTCCACGACCTGCCGCGCCGGATGTGGGCCGGCGGGCGCGTGGCGTTCCACGCGAACGGCCTGCGCGTGGATGATGGGGTGACGCGCACCTCCACCATCAAGGCGGTCGAGGAGAAGAGCGGCGGGTCCGGCCGCCTGGTCTTCGTGACCGTGGAGCATGTCCTGGACGGCCCGCGCGGCCCCGTGCTGACCGAGGAGCACGACATCGTCTATCGCGGCACCGAGGGCGCCGCGGTCAAGGCTGCACAGGCGGCACCGGCCTGGCCGGACGCGACGGTTGCGGAGGTCGTGCCCGATGCGCTGATGCTGTTCCGCTACAGCGCCCTGACGGGCAACGGCCACCGCATCCACTACGACTTCCCCTATGTCACGGAGGTCGAGGGCTATCCGGGGCTCGTCGTCCACGGGCCGCTCCAGGCCACGTTCATGGCGCAACTGACAACGGACATGGGCGGGCGTATCGCGCGTTTCGCCTTCCGTGGCCGCCGCCCCGCGATCCACGACCGGCGCCTCTCCGTGCTGGGACGGCGCGAGGGCGGCCTCATCAGGCTCGAGACCCGCGACGCGGACGGTGCCACCTGCATGCAGGCCGAGGCCACGCTTGGCTGACGCCGCGGCGCGGAGCGCCGGTCCGGCCCTGTCGATTCCGACGGGGGCGGAATCCGTCCGCGGCATCTTCCTCATCTGCATCGCCTATCTGGTGGTGACGGGCGCGGATGTCGCCGTGAAATGGGCGCTGCCCGAAGTCGGCGTCTCGCTCGCCATGCTCGTGCGCGGCGTGGTCGGCACGGCGGCGGTCGCGATCATCGTGCGCGGTCGGGGGCTGCTGCCCAAGAACAAGCATCTGCTCGCCCTGCGCAGCCTGCTGCATTGCTGCGTCTCGGCCACCTGGTACTGGGCCTGGCAGCGCGCCGTGCCGCTCGCCGACAGCTATGCCATCGCCTGCGCCGCGCCGCTGCTGATGACCCTGCTCGCCATCCCCATGCTGGCCGAGAAGGTGGGATGGCGGCGCTGGACCAGCACCATGCTGGGCTTCGCCGGCGTGCTCTTCATGCTGCAGCCCTCCGGCGATCTCTGGCGCCTCGAGACGCCCTTCCTGCTGGCGGCGACGGTCGTGATGGCGGTCACGCGCATCTGGACGCGCGTGCTCTCGGCGACGGACGGGCCGGCCGCCGTCGCCTTCTGGCTGCTGGCGGCGCATATCCCGATGGGGCTGATCTTCGCCGCGACGCTGTTTCCCTTCCCGGACCACGTGCCGGGGACCAGCGTCATGGTCGCGCTGCTGATCTTCGGCGTCGCCAATGCGATCGCGCATCTGCTGTTCAGCCGCGCCTTCGCACTTGCCCCCGTCTCGGCGCTGGCGCCCTTCGAATACACGCCGCTGATCTGGGGCACGGTGCTGGGCTTCATGATCTGGGCGGAGGTGCCGGCCTGGACCACGCTGGGGGGTGCTGCCATCGTCATCGCGGCCGGGCTCTACAACCTGCACCGCGAACGCGTGCGCCGGGCCATGGAACGCCGGCAGGCGCTGGGCTGATGCCGCTCCGGCACGACATCCGCCGCGGCGCGCTGATGATGCTGGGCGCAACCGCGCTCTTCACCATCATGTCCGCGATGATCAAGGGTGTCTCGGACCAGATCCACTTCGTCGAGACGATGTTTTTTCGAAGCGCCTTCGCGCTGCCGGTCGTCTTCGCCATCGTCTGGCGGTCGCGAAACTGGAAGGTGCTGCGAACCAAGCGCCTGCCCGGCCATGTGCTGCGCGCCTTCACCGGCACGATGGCGCAGGGCTGCTCCTTCTTCGCGCTGACCGTGCTGCCGCTCGCCGAGCAGACGGCGCTGACCTACACGACGCCGCTCTTCGTCACGATCCTCTCCATCCCCCTGCTGGGGGAGGTGGTGCGCATCCATCGCTGGTCCGCGGTGATCGTGGGCTTCATCGGCATCCTCGTCATCGCGCTGGGGCAGGGCGCCTTCCAGGGCGGCCATCTGCCCGACACGATGACCATGATCGGCATGAGCGCCGCCGTCATCCAGGGCGTCTTCTCCGCCGTCACCACGCTGCTGGTGCGCAACCTGTCCGAGACGGAATCCTCGGCCACCATCGTGATGTGGCAGTCGCTGCTGATGACCGCCTTCACCGCCGCGGCGCTGCCCTTCGTCTGGTTCACGCCCGGGCTGCTGACGCTGCTGGTGCTGATGGCGGTCGGCCTGATCGGCGGCGTCGCGCAGGTCATGCTGACCGAGGCCTATGCCAGCGCGCAGGTGAGCGCGCTCGGGCCGTACTCCTATACGTCCATCCTCTGGTCCGTGCTGCTCGGCTGGGTGCTCTGGGGCGATGCGCCGTCCTGGGCGACGATCCTGGGCGCGGTCTTGATCGTGGCCTCCGGCCTCTACATCCTGCACCGCGAGTTCGTGCGTTCCCGCGAGAAGAGGGCCCAGGCCTCGTGAGCATTCCCTTCCTCCGTGATGATCCGCTGGCCCCCGGTGAGGTCGAGACCATCGCGCCCGGCCTGCGGCGCATCCTCTGCGCCAATCCCGGGCCGTTCACCTGGCGCGGCACCAACACCTACATCATCGGCGGCGGCCTCTCCGTCGCCGTGCTCGATCCGGGGCCGGAGGATGCGGCGCACCTCGCCGCCATCCTGGCCGCGACGGCGGGCGAGCGGATCACGCATATCCTCGTCTCCCACACCCATCGCGACCACTCGCCCGGCGTCGCCGCCCTGCGGGACGCAACGGGCGCGACGAGCTTCGGCTTCGGCCCGCACATGACGCCGCCGGGCGAGGGCGGGGAGGGCGGCGACCACAGCTTCCGCCCCGAGGTGACGGTGCCGGATGGCGGCGTGGTGGAGGGCCTGGACTGGCGCGTGAGCGGCCTGCACACGCCCGGGCATTGCGCCAACCACCTCTGCTTCGCGCTGGAAAGCGCCGCGACGGAAGGCGTGCTGTTCAGCGCGGACCACGTCATGTCCTGGTCCACCAGCATCGTCAGCCCCCCGGATGGCGACATGGCGGCCTATATGCGCTCGATCGAGCGGCTGCTGGCGCGGAACGACCGGATGTACCTGCCGGGCCACGGACCCCGGCTGCCGGACCCGCGGCCCTTCGTGGAGGCGCTGAAGGCGCATCGGATGGAGCGCGAGGCGAAGGTTTTCGACGCGTTGCGCGCCGCGCCCGGCGCGACGGCGCAGGACCTGGTGCCGCCGGTCTATGGGCCCGAGCTCGATCCGCGCCTGGTGCCGGCCGCCGC
>JAYRQX010000941.1:0-2856 GCA_041910415.1 Acetobacteraceae bacterium
CCGGGGATGCCGACCTTCGCCAATTCCTCGGCCATCCGTTCCGCGCGCGCGTCGCGCCCGCCGCGAATCCGCCGCAAGCCGTCCTGCAGCGCGGCGTTGCCCGGATCGATGCCAAGTCCGACGATATGCACGGTCTGGTCGTCGCCCCAGGAGATGGAGATCTCGACGCCATCGACAAAGCGCAGGCCAACTTCGTCCGCCGCGGCCCGCGCTTCCGCCAGGCCGCCGAGTTCGTCATGGTCGGTCAGCGCCAGCAGGTCGACGCCGTTGGCATGCGCCCGCCATACCACCGACGCGGGCGCCAGCAACCCGTCCGACACGGTCGAATGGCAATGCAGGTCGGCGTTGCGCACGGCGCTCATGCGCAGAACTCCTCGAGCACGCGCGCCACCCGTTCCGGCTGGTCGTGGTGCATGTTATGCCCGCTGTCCTCGATCATCGTCTCGCGGATGTCGGCGAAACAGGCCTTGCGCATCCGGTATTCGTCCGAATCGTGCGCGAAGAAGTCGCGAAACAGGAAGGAATCGCGGGCACCGATCCAGAGCGTGGGCGCGACGATGCGCTTCCAGCAGGCCATCGCCTCCTCGACCCGGTAGAGCACCGGATTGACCCAGCGGTGGCCGGGATCGGCCGCCAGCCGTACCGCCGCGGTACCTTCGGCGGTAACGAATTCCTCGCCCATGTGCGCGGCGAGAAATTCCGCCCGCTCCGCCGTCAAGCGCGGATTCTTACGCAGCAGGCGCGCGGCCAGCGCGGCCCGGTCCGGGAAAGCGCGGAACTCCGCGCTGTCGTCGCGCAGCTGTTCCAGCCATTTCGCATAGCGATCGGGCGCCTCCTCGGGGCCATGCCGTGCCAGCCCGATGCCTTCCAGGCTGACCAGCCGCGCCACCCGCTCGGGGCGCACGCCGGCATAAAGGCAGGCAATGTTGCCGCCCATGCTGTGACCGACCAGCGTCGCCGGCGCGTCCGGTGACAGCACTTCGAGCAGCGCGTCCAAGTCGGCCATGTAATCGGGGAACCAGTAGCTGCCGCCATTCCCTTGCGACAGCCCGAAGCCCCGCCAGTCGGGCGCCAGCACGCGCCAATTCCCGGCGAGCGCGTCAACCACGAACTGCCACGACGCGGACACGTCGCCCCAGCCGTGCAGCAGCACGAGCACCGGCGCCGTCTCCTCGCCCCAGCAGCGGACGTGGGTGCGCAAGCGGCGAATCTGCAGGAACAGCGAACGACTGGCTTTCATGGGCGGATTCTAACAGTGCGGCACTGCACCAATTCCCGCGCCGACGGCGGTCCACGGCAAGCGCGGGCTTCCTCTAATATCGATGGCGGATGATGCATCGCCCATTCGCCGCCGCCATTCCCACTCCGGACACCACGCCGACATGAACCCGCTGCTCGCGGATCACCTCGCCCGCTGCCTGCGCGACCCGGCCAACGCGCCGCGCTGGCATCAGCTCGCCGCGCTTTGCGCCGGCGCCGACGACATAGAGCGTGCCGGAATGGTGGAGGCGCTGGGCGCGCCCGACGTACTGGCGGCCACGGCCGCGCCGAATGCGAACCTGCTGCGCCTGAGCTTCATCGCCGGTCTCGATCCAACCGGCGGCGCCCGCGAGGCCGCGGCACGGCTGATCCTGGACGACGACCCTGTCAATCCCGATTGCATGGCCGGATGGATGAGCTATGCGGCGCTGGCCGCGTTGCAGGGCGGCGCCGACCGCGCCTCGTTCGCGCAGGCGCTGAGTTCGGCGCACGTGCCCGAGATGGCCTCTCGACTCGCCGCGCGGGTGACGACGATCCAGCAGGATTGCGCCGAACTGCCGCGCCGCACGCCGCAAAGCATTGCCCGTGTCGCGCTGGTCCTGCCTTATGTCGGCAATGCGATGCACACGCCAAGCACGCTGGCGCTCAACCACGCGCGGGTCTGCCTGCGCCTGGGCTGGTCGGTGCAGGCGTTCTCCTGCCAGGAGATGACGCCGCCCGACATCCCCTTGTATCGCGGCGATGGCGGCAACGTGGTGTTGGCGCCACTCGACCCGCGGCATTGGGCAAGCACCCTGCCCGGCGGCATGGCGCTCAGCATCAGCGACGCGCGACTGGGCATGGACGCGCGCTGGCGGGAAATGTTGCACCGGATCGCCGCCTTCGACCCCGACCTGGTGTTCCTCGCCGGCCTGTATTCGCCACTCGCGGCGAGCCTGCATTCCTTGCGCCCGACCTTGGGACTCAATGTGCATACGATGCCGCCGATCGCGCCGATGGATGTCTGGCTGACCGCCGACGCGCGTCTGCACAGACAGCGCATCCGCCCCTTCGGCGGGCAGTTCGCCAGCGTGGAGGCGCACCATCATCCTTACCGCCTGCTGGTCGACAGCGGCGCCCCGGCCTTGCCGCGCGGGGAACTCGGGCTGCCGGCCGACGCCCTGCTGGCGATCACGGTGGGCTTTCGCCTGCCGCACGAAATTCAGGGCGAATTCGCGGCGCGCATGGTCGCGCTGCTGCGCGACCGTCCCGCCTTGCATTGGCTGCTGCTGGGCGGCGACGGCAGCCTGCCCGCCGCGCTGGCGGATGCGCCGCGCGGACAGGTGCACGCCCTGGCCGCGCGACGCGACGTGACGCGCCTGCTCAAGTCCTCCGACCTGTTCCTCAATCCGCCGCGCATGGGCGGCGGTTTCTCCGTCGCCGAGGCGATGGCCTGCGCCCTGCCGACACTGAGCCTGGCCGGGTCCGACGGTGGCGACAAGCTGGGCGAGGATGCCAGCACGAGCCTCGATGCCTATTTCGCCCGCCTCGAGGCACTGATGGCCGCGCCCGAGGCCAGACACGCGTTGGGCGCGAAGCTGCGCGCGCGTTACGTCG
>JAYRQX010000942.1:0-1679 GCA_041910415.1 Acetobacteraceae bacterium
GCCCCGGCGCGAAGCCGGGCTCGGCCAGGCGGGCCCGGAAGATCACCTGCACCTGGCCCAGGCGTGCGATGGAATAGACCGCCAGCACACCCTCCAGCGCGATGCGGGCGCGGGCTTCCTCCCAGGCCTCGCGCATCGCGCCTTCCTCGGCGGTCTCGCCCATTTCCATGTAGCCCGCGGGGATGGTCCAGTAGCCGCGTCGCGGGTGGATCGCGCGGCGGCACAGGAGGATGCCGCCGGGCGTCGTCACGATGGACCCCACCACCACCTTCGGGTTCTCGTAGGTGATGTAGCCACAATCGGTACAGGTCAGCCGCTCCCGGTCGTCCCCCTCCGGAATGCGGCGGACGAATCGTTCGGCAGCCGAGGCATGGGACCTGGACCAAACGTGCTGCGGCAGGCATCGCCTTGCAAGGCCGCAAACGGACGTTGGGAGGCCGCTGCTTCCGGCCGTTTGAATTGAACGGCGCAGACGGACGACCGTGCACCGGCTCCTGTGCCGACCTGCGGCTGGCTGTCCGCGCTTCGCTAGACCCTCAGATCGAGCAGGGAGCCGCGTGGCAGGGATTGCTGCGGACGCGGCGGCACTGCGGGCAGGGCCTTCTGGGGTGCGGCGATGTCCTGCACGGGATCGCCGGCGAAGGCTGCGCCGGCGGCCGGCGCATTCGCGCCGCGCTGCGGCTGGATGCCGGCGCTCCTCGTGACCTCGGCGGTGAAGGCGGCAAGCGAGTTCAGGGACAACATGCCGAGGATCATCCGCTCCAGAGGTGAAGAACGGGTGAACAGGCCGCGAAGCCGCCCGCGCTGCGGGAAGCGGAAGGGACGGATCGGGCCGATGGCGCGCATGGCCGAAGGCTGCGCGGCCTGGCCGTTAACCTTCCAGCAACCTCCGCGTGTATCGGCGCGTCAATCCCGGCCGAGTGCCGCGACCCCTGGCAGGGTCTTGCCTTCCAGCCATTCCAGGAAGGCGCCCCCCGCGGACGAGACATAGGTCATGCGATCAAGCACCCCCGCATGGCGCAGCGCCGAGACCGTGTCGCCGCCGCCGGCGATGGATTTCAGCGCGCCGGACTGCGTCATCGCCGCGACGGACTGTGCGAGCGCGACCGTCGCGGCGTCGAAGGGCGGGGTTTCGAAGGCGCCGAGGGGGCCGTTCCAGACCAGCGTGGAGGCCTTGCGCAGCCGCGCCTCGATCATGTCCACGGTCTCCGGCCCCACATCGAGCGCCATGGCGGTCGCCGGCACCTCGTCCACCGCGACGGTCCGCGTCGGCGGATTCGGCGCGAATTGCTCGGCGACGACCAGATCGACAGGGAGCACGATGTCGCAATCCGCGGCCTTGGCCTGGTCCAGGATTCGCCGCGCCGTGTCGTGCATCTCGGCTTCCTGCAACGACTTGCCGACACTATGGCCCTGCGCGGCCAGGAAGGTGTTCGCCATGGCGCCGCCGATGACGATCGCATCCACCTTCGCCGCGAGATTGCCGAGCAGGTCGAGCTTGGTGCTGACCTTGGCGCCGCCGACGATCGCGACGACGGGCCGGGCGGGATTGCCGAGCGCGGCATCGAGCGCCTTGAGTTCCGCCTCCATCAGCCGCCCGGCATAGGCGGGCAGCTTGTGGGCCACGCCCTCGGTGCTCGCATGGGCGCGGTGGGCGGCCGAGAAGGCATCGTTGACGA
>JAYRQX010000943.1:0-4598 GCA_041910415.1 Acetobacteraceae bacterium
ATCGCCGCGCCCGGGCCGGCGGCGCTCGCGGCCGAGATCCGGCGCCTGCGGGCGGAAGGCTGAGCGCCCCGGCATTGCCGGCCGCACCCCGCATCCGCTATCCGGTCCGCCCGCATTGCGGCATTGGTTGCAAACGGGCGCGAGGAGTGGGTCCCGCCCGCCTGCGCTGAGGAGCGATCCAGTCTTGCGCATGTTCCCCGATCGCACCCCGACCGCGGCACCCCGCGACGGGCATCTCGACATCGTCACCATCGCGCAGCTGCGCGAGATGCGGAACCGCGTGAAGGCGGAAGCCGCGATCCGCGGGCGCTGCATGGTGGTGAACGTCGATCCGCGCACCGCGGTCTGCCGCGTGCTCGGCCGCTACAAGATGTATGTGGACCTGCGCGACCGCGGCTTCACGCCGCATCTGATGTTCGAGGGCTACTGGGAATACTGGCTGACCTCCTTCATCTGGCGGAACGTGAAGCCGGGGCAGGTGGCGCTCGATCTCGGCGCCAATCATGGCTACTACGCGATCCTCTTCGCTGACCTGGTGGGCGCCGCGGGGCGCGTGCATGCCTTCGAGCCCAATCCGCGCATGGTGGAGCTGCTGCGCGACAACGTGGCGGTGAACGGCTTCTGGCACGCGATCGCGGTGCATGCGGCGGCGGCGGGCGACCAGGACACGGCGGATCAGCCGCTGCTGGTGCCGGTCTACGATCCCAAGAACGCGCGCATGATCCCCGCCGGCCACGCGAACCCCGATGCGCTGGATGACCGGCACGAGCTGCACCGCGTGCCGATGGTGACGCTCGATTCCGCCGTGGCCGGGCCGGCGCATTTCGTGAAGATCGACATCGAGGGCGGGGAGGACGCGGCCTGGCGCGGCATGCAGGGGCTGATCGCCCGCTCGCCGGAGATCGGCATCCTGATGGAGTTCAATCCGCACCGGGCGAGCGATCCGCGCGGATTCCTGGAGCTGATGGCGCGGCGCTTCCCGCTGCTGGAAGTGACCTTCGACGGGGTGGCCGTGTCGGTGACGATCGAGGCGATCCTCGGGCGCAGCGAGGATACGATCCTGTACTTGTCGGATCGCGCGCCGGAGTGAGGGCGCGGGTAGGTGCCCCCACCCCGACCCTCCCCCGTTCGCTCCGCTCACAGGGGAGGGAGCGCATCACTCCCTCCCCTGCGAAGCGGGGGAGGGCAGGGCAAACGCTCTGCGTTTGCCCGGGGGTGGGGGCACCTACCTCTGCCGCCGTCCCCCGCGTGATTTCTTCGGATCGTACCCTCCGCCGCCAGGCCCCATCGGCTTCGGCTTCCACTCCTGCTTCCCGCGCGCCTTGCCGTTCGCCTTTCGCGGCGTCGCATCCTGCAGCGACCGGCCGGCGAGGTTCGGCTCGGCGATGCCGAGATCGAGCGCCTCCAGCCGCTTGATCTCGTCGCGCAGCCGCGCGGCGGTTTCGAATTCCAGCTCGGCCGCCGCGGCGCGCATCTTGCCTTCGAGCTCGGCGATCGTCGCGCGCAGATCCTTGCCGACGAACTCGGCGGCCTCCTCGCCCTCGACGGCATCCACCGTGACGTAGTCCTGCTCGTAGATGGATTGCAGGACCTCGGAGATGTCGCGGCGGATGCTCTGCGGCGTGATGCCGTGTTCCTCGTTCCAAGCGGTCTGCTTGGCGCGGCGGCGGGCGGTCTCTTCCAATGCCTTCCGAAGAGAGTTGGTCATGGTGTCGGCGTAGAGCACGACGCGGCCATCGACGTTGCGCGCCGCGCGGCCGATGGTCTGGATCAGCGAGGTGGTGGAACGAAGAAAGCCTTCCTTGTCGGCGTCGAGGATCGCGACCAGCGCGCATTCCGGGATGTCGAGGCCTTCGCGCAGCAGGTTGATGCCGACCAGCACGTCGAAGACGCCCTTGCGCAGGTCGCGGATGATTTCGATCCGTTCCAGCGTGTCCACGTCGCTGTGCAGGTAGCGGACGCGGATGCCCGCTTCCGTCATGTATTCCGTGAGGTCCTCGGCCATGCGTTTTGTGAGAGTGGTCACCAGCACGCGACCACCCTTCTTCGTGACCTCCCGGCATTCGGCGAGCAGGTCGTCCACCTGGCCTTCGACGGGGCGGATTTCCGTCACGGGATCGACCAGGCCCGTCGGGCGGATGACCTGTTCGGCGAAGGCGCCGCCCGTGCGCTCCATCTCCCACGGTCCGGGCGTCGCACTCACAAAAATCGTGTCGGGGCGGTAGGCGTCCCATTCCTCGAATTTCAGCGGGCGGTTGTCCACGCAGCTCGGCAGGCGGAAGCCGTATTCGTTCAGGATGGTCTTGCGCGCGTAGTCGCCGCGATACATGCCGCCGATCTGCGGCACGGTGACGTGGCTTTCGTCCACCACCAGCAGCGCATTCTCCGGCAGGTATTCGAACAGCGTCGGCGGCGGCTCGCCCGGATTCCGCCCGGTCAGGTAGCGCGAATAGTTCTCGATGCCTTTGCAGGAGCCGGTCGTCTCCATCATCTCGATGTCGAAGATGGTGCGCTGCTCCAGCCGCTGCGCTTCCAGCAGCCGCCCGGCCGCGTGCAGCTCCGCCAGCCGCTCCTTCAGCTCGACCTTGATGCGCGACGTCGCCTGCTGCAGCGTCGGCCGCGGGGTCACGTAGTGGCTGTTGGCGTAGATCGAGACGCGCTCCATCTCCGCCGTCACCTCGCCGGTCAGCGGGTCGAACTCGCGCAACCCGTCCACCTCGTCGCCGAACAGCGACACGCGCCAGGCGCGGTCTTCCAGGTGGCTGGGCCAGATATCCACCGTCTCGCCGCGGATGCGGAAGGTGCCGCGCGCGAAGAAGGAATCGTTGCGGCGGTACTGCTGCTCGACCAGGCCCTTGACCAGCGCGTCGCGCTCGATCCGCCCGCCGAGCTCCAGCTTCACGACCATGCGCGAATAGGTCTCGACCGAGCCGATGCCGTAGATGCAGGAGACGGACGCCACGATCACCACATCGTTGCGTTCGAGCAGCGCCTGCGTCGCCGAATGGCGCATGCGGTCGATCTGCTCGTTGATCTGCGCGTCCTTCTCGATATACGTGTCCGTCCGCGGCACATAGGCCTCGGGCTGGTAGTAGTCGTAGTAGCTGACGAAATATTCGACGGCATTGTCGGGGAAGAAGGACTTCATCTCCCCGTACAATTGCGCGGCCAGAGTCTTGTTCGGCGCCAGGATCAGAGTCGGGCGCTGCACCTGCTCGATCACCTTCGCCATGGTGAAGGTCTTGCCGGATCCCGTGACCCCCAGCAGCACCTGCTCGCGCTCCTCGCGCGTCAGCCCCTCCACCAGCTCCCGGATCGCGGTCGGCTGGTCGCCATTGGGCTCATAGGGCGAGACGACCTTGAGCCGCCGTTCCGAAGGCGGGGCGGGGCGCTTCTGCGGGAAGAACAGGACGGGGGCGGGGGCGATGACGGACATGACGGGCCGGGGGCGCTGCTCGACCCCGCATGTGGTCCCTTCCGGGCCGGCCGTCGAGGCGATTCCCGCTCTCGCTTCCTTGTTAAGGATATGCAAGAAAAAGCCGTTTGAAGGACTGGTACGGAGCCCGCGCCCCGGCATGCCGGATCTGCCCACGACATCCTCGACGGTGCTGCCGCGGCAGCGGCTGGTGGCCCCGCCGCCGGGGATCGGGCGTTCCGTCCGCTTCCGGATGCTCTGGGCGGCCTCCATCCTGGTCCCGCTGCTCGGCTTCGTCCTGGCCGCCTGGATCGCCTGGAACGACGTGCTGACGGAGACGCGGCTCCGGATGCTGCGCACCGTGGACATCCTGCACGAGCACGCGATGCGCGCGATCGAGGTGCAGGAGAACATCCTCGCCGCGACCCAGGCCCGCATCGCCGGCATGACCTGGCCGGCCATCGCCGGGTCCGAGGAGGTCTGGCGCTTCGCGAACACGATCGCGCTCGGCACGCCCTCGGTCGGCCTGGCGCTGGTGGCGCCGGACGGACAGCGCGTGCTCGGCAGCCGCAGCCCCACCTTTCCGACGCCGCCGGCCGATTTCAGCGGCCGGGACGTCTTCCGCGCCTATCACCAGGGCTGGACCGGCACCTTCATCGGCGATGTCGAGGACGGCACGGATGGCGGCCCGCCGCGCTTTCCCGTTGCCCTACCGCGGGTCGGGCCGGATGGCAGCCCCGATGGCGGCGTGCTCGTCTCGGGCTTCGATCCCCGCTTCTTCACCGAATTCTACGCGCGCTTCATGCAGCGGCCGGACGATGCCGTGATGCTGCTGCGCCTCGATGGGGTCCTGCTCGCCAGCCTGCCCGCCGTCGCCACCCGCCGCCTGCCGCCCGGCGCCGCACTGCCCCAGGCGATCCGGGAGATGGGGTCCGAAGGCGTCGCGGAGCTGGTGGCGCCCAATGGCGCGCGGCGGCTGACCGCCTTCCGCCGCCTGCCGCGCGGGGAGCTCGCGGTCGCCTACGGCATTGATCATGGCGGCATCACCGCGGCCTGGTACCGGCGCCTCTGGCCGATGGGCCTCGTCTTCCTCGTCGCGGCCGAGGCGCTGCTCGTGCTGACCTGGCTCACCATGCGCGCCGCGCGGCGGGAAAATGCGGCCCTTGCCCTGGCCGCCGCCGAA
>JAYRQX010000944.1:0-3020 GCA_041910415.1 Acetobacteraceae bacterium
CGCGCGGAGGTCTGGCGTGTGCTGGCGCAGCTCAAGGCGGAAGGCCAGGCGATCCTGCTGATCGACAAGAATCTCGGCGCCGTGATGCGGCTCGCGGACCGGCATGTCGTGATCGAGAAGGGGCGCGTGGTGTGGAGCGGGACGGGCGCCGAGCTGGCGGCGGCGCCGGGGGTCAGGGATACGTATCTGCACGTGTAGGGGGGCTTGTGCCCCCACCCCGCGTGAACGCTCCCGGCGTTCACGCCGCCCTCCCCCGCTTCGCAGGGGAGGGAGCAGGGCGTCAGCCGCCGCGTTTGCGGGCGGCCTGGCGTTCGACGAAGGCGCCCATCATGCGGCGCGGCTCGTCGGTCTGCCAGGCGCTGGCGAAGGCGCCGATGCCGGCCTGGATGGCATCGCGCAGCGGCAGGTCTTCCCAATCGCGGATCAGCTTCTTCTGCGTGCGCACGGCGCGCGGGCCGGCATGGAGCAGCTTGCCGATCCAGTCCTCCACCGCGGCGTCGAGCTCACCGTCCGGCACCACCTTCTCGACGAGCCCCCAGGCGAGCGCCTCCGCGGCGTCGATCGTCTCGCCCAGCAGCAGCAGGCGGCGCGTACGGCCCCAGCCGATCAGGCCGGGCAGCAGCGCGGCCTCGACCACGCTCGGGATGCCGACCAGCACCTCCGGCATGCCGAATTGCGCGCTGGCCTTTGCGATGCGCAGGTCGCAGCTCGCCGCGATCTCCAGCCCCGCGCCGAGCGTGAAGCCGTTGATGCGGGCGATGACGGGCACGGGCAGGTCGCGGAACACCTTGCAGCAGCGGTGCACCTGTTCGATGAAATGCGTGGCACCGACCTGCTCGCGGATCTCGGCCATGGCGGTGATGTCGGCGCCGCCAATGAAGGCGCGACTGCCTTCGCCGGTCAGCACCACGGCGCGCAGGTCGGCGTGAACCACGACCGCCTCGGCGGCCGCGACGACATCCTGCATCAGGCTGCGGTTGAGCGTGTTCAGCTTCGCGTCATGCGCAATGGTCAGATGCGCGATGGTCCCACCCTCGCGCCGCTCGATCCGCGTGTCCACATGGCCGGTCATGGCGGTCCGCTCCCGATCCCGATGATGCTGCCGTGCTGCCGGCAGGCCCGGGAGCATATTGGCCCCGCGGGCAGGACGGGGCCAAGCCGGTGTCATACCAACGGTCGAATGCTTCGACCGTTGGTATTCATCTTTGCTGACCCTCAAGCGCCGGGCGCAAACCTCCGGTTTGCTTGGCTCGCCAGACCACCGGCGGGCCGCATTCGCGGCCTCGGCACGAGTCAAAGCCTCGTGCCGCAAGTGTCAGGGCTCGACGGGTGCCCCGTCGGCCAGGCCCGCATCGGTTCTGTGCCCGGGTTCGGCCGGCCAGCGCGCACCGGGCGGGCGGAAGCGGCCGCTCGCGACGCAGGCGGCGGCGAACCCGGCGGCCCCCAGCACGGCACCGCCCACGAAGGCGCCGGCGACCGCCATCCCGGCCGCACCCATCGCCAGCTTGCATCCCATGCGCAGGATCATCGTCCGACTCCCTTGGCGATCTCGTGCCGCTCCCCGGATGCCGTGGCGCAGCGCGGTGTCCGTCAGCGGCCGCTTCGGAGTGCAGTCTAGCCTGCCTCGACCAGCGCCGGCCACAGCCCGGAGAGATCGGCAACCGCCCCGGCCCCGCCCATGATCCCGACGACGCCGGACCCGCTCATCCCGCGCTTTCCTCGAAGGCGATGTCGAGCCTGCCGCCCTGCAGGAAGGCCTCGATCCGCGGCTCGAAGGGTGTCGGATCCAGCCCATGGGCGTCCAGCCAGCTCGAGGAATAATAGCTGTTGGCGTAACGCTCGCCGGAATCGCAGATCAGCGTCACCAGCGAGCCCGTCTCGCCCTTTTCGGCCATGCGGGCGGCCTGGAAGCACATGGCAACGAAATTGGTGCCGGTCGAGCCTCCGACACGGCGGCCGAGGCGTCGCGACAATACCCGCATGGCAGCGAGCGACACGGCGTCCGGCACGCGCAGCATGTGGTCGATGACGCCGGGGATGAAGGACGGCTCCACCCGCGGGCGGCCGATGCCTTCGATGCGCGAGGGCTGTTCGCACAGGCAGCCGCTGTCGCGCGTGGCGAAGCCGCCGAAGAAGGCCGAGTGCTCGACATCGGCGACGCAGAGCCGCGTGGCGTGGCGCTTGTAGCGGATGTAGCGGCCGATCGTCGCCGTCGTGCCGCCGGTCCCGGCGCTCATCACGACCCAGGCCGGAACCGGATGCCGTTCATCGCCCAGCTGCTGGAAGATGGATTCGGCGATGTTGTTGTTGCCGCGCCAGTCGGTGGCGCGTTCGGCATGGGTGAACTGATCCATGAAATGGCCGCCCAGCCGCGTCGCCAAATCGGCAGACTCGGCATAGATGCGCCGGCCATCGTCGATGAAGTGGCAGTGACCGCCATAGTGCTCGATCGCCGCGACCTTCTCCGGCGAGGTGGAGCGCGGCATCACCGCGTAGAAGGGCACGCCGATCATGCGGGCGAAATAGGCTTCCGACACGGCGGTGGAGCCGGAAGAGGCTTCCACCACCGCCGTGCCCTCCCGGACATGGCCATTGCACAGCGCATACAGGAACAGCGAGCGTGCGAGCCGATGCTTCAGACTGCCCGTGGGATGCGTTGATTCGTCCTTGAGGTAGAGGTCGATCTCCGCGAGCCCCGGTGCGTCGAGCTTCCACAGATGGGTATCGGCGGAGCGGCGCTGATCCGCCTCGATCGCCGCCACGGCCCGGTCCACCCAACCGCGCGCAGTCCTGGGCCTGGCATCGGTCATGTCATCGCTCACGCATCGCCGGTCACGCCCCCGAACCTTCGGCATGAAGCCACGGCCGACGGCTTCCGCCTGGTCCGGGAGAGGTGGCGGAAACGAGGCCCGCGGTCAACCGGCGGCGGGCATCGTCCGAGGTCCGGCGGCGGCGCCTCTCCCCCCTGCCGCAGGCCGCCGCGGATGCAGCCGGCTGGCCGTGCCCGGCCGGTATTGCCC
>JAYRQX010000945.1:0-1537 GCA_041910415.1 Acetobacteraceae bacterium
AGGCGGTCGAGCTGGCCCTGCAGCACCTTCAGGAGCTCGCGGCCCATGCCGAGGTGGCGGGTGCACGCGAAGCTCACCGCCGGGTGGCGGGCGCGGGCGGCCTCGATGGCGGCGGGCAGCTCCATCTTCACGTGGCCGGCGGCGTTGAGGATGAAGGGGATCACCAGCACCTGGCGGGCGCCCCGGGCGGCGTTGTCGAGGCCGGCGTCGAGCAGCACCTCGGCATGCTCGATGAAGCAGGTCTCGATGCGCCAGGCGGGGTGACGCTCGCGCCACCGGGCGGCGAAGTGGAGGATCTCGGCGTTGCCGTCGCGGTTGCGGGAGCCGTGGCCCACCAGCAGGATGGTGGTGTCGTTCATGCGGGGTTCTCCGGGGAGGGCACCGTGGCCTTGCGGAAACGGTGGCTGAAGGCGGGGTCGTAGAGCTTGGAGCGGGCGAGGGTCGGCCAGTCGGCGGCGCCCAGGGCGGGGCTGGCGATGATCATGGCCTGGCTGGCGATCTTCTCGGCCTGGCAGCGCTGCTTGATGTCGGCGAGGGTGCCGCGGACGATCTTCTCCTCGCCGGGCCAGCTGGCCTTCTGGACCACCAGCACCGGCGCGTCCTCGCGCCAGCCGGCGGCCCTGAGGGCGCGCTGGACCTCATGCAGCAGGGTGATCGACAAAAAGATGCAGAGGGTCGCGCGGTGGGCGGCGAGGGCGGTGAGGTCCTCACCCGGTGGCATCGGGGTGCGCCCGGCCACGCGGGTGAGGATCACCGTCTGGGTGACCTCCGGCAGGGTCAGGGTCTCGCCGGCGGCGGCGGCCGAGGCGAAGGCCGACGACACGCCCGGCACCACCGCCCACTCGATGCCGGCGGCGGTGAGCGGGCGGCTCATCTCGATCAGCGCGCCGTACAGGCCGGGGTCGCCGGTCTGCAGGCGCACCACGGTGGCGTGGCGGGCACTCCGGGCGACGAGCCAGTCGCTCATCTCTTCGAGGGTCATGTCCTTCGAGTCGCGGATCTCGCAGCCGGGCGGGGCGAAGCGGGTCGCTGCCTGGCTGACCAGCGAGCCGGCGTAGAGGATCGCGCCGGCCTCCTCGAGCAGGCGGCGCCCCTTGAGGGTGAGCAGCTCGGGGTCGCCCGGGCCGGCCCCCACGAACCAGACCTTGCCGGTCATCGCTCAGACCGCCTGGGGCTGGAAGCAGAAGCGCACGGCGGCGTGGTGCTGCCCGCGGGCGATGGCGGCCACCACCAGCAGGGTGAGCAGCGGCTCCACCGCCACGATGGCGGCGTAGGACGAGGCAAACGCCAGCCAGGCCGACAGTGGCGTGGCCACCTCGCCGACGGCCAGCCAGAAGCCGACCATCAGCGTCACGCCGCTGTAGAAGGCGGCGTCGAGCTTGAGGACGGCGCGCAGGTCGAGCCGGGCGCGGGCGGCCAGCAGGCGCTTGCCGAGGGTGGCATGCACCAGCGTCAGCGGCACGGCGAGGGACAGGGTGTTCACGCCGATGTGAACGAGGTCGGCCGGGGCGAACAGCAGTCCCTGGGCGAGCAGGCC
>JAYRQX010000946.1:0-2623 GCA_041910415.1 Acetobacteraceae bacterium
CGCCGAACCAGGCCGCGATATCGCCCAGGAAATCACTGGGCAGCAACCTCGTGCCGGCCTCGCCCGCGGCGCGCGCGATGCGCAGCACGATGTCGGTCGGATCGAAGCGGCCATTGTCGTTGAGGTCGATCCAGACGGTGAACTGGAAGACGGGATCGGTGGTCGCGTAGGACCAGACGATATCGGCGAAGCCGTCCCCGATCATGGCGGACGGCAACTGCACGCCGGACGCGCCATAGCCCACGAAGTCGAAATCCACCGGCGCGAGGCTGAAGGCGAAGGCGCGTCCCGCCAGCAATGTGTTGGGCAGCTGGATCCGATCGCCGCCGGCGAGACCCGCGCCCTGGAAGTTCAGGATGAGGTCGGGCGTGCCCGGCGCCGAGGGCGTGACGGTTGGGTCGGCATAGCCGATGACATCGTCGCCCGCGCCGCCATCGAGCGTGTCCGAGCCCGCCAGCCCGATGAGCGTGTCATTGCCCGCGGTGCCCAGCAGGTTGTCGTCACCCGCGGTTCCGGTGATGAGGGTGCCGCTCATGCGTCCCCCACCCGGGACGCCGCTGATGCGAAGACGCGGCATGCCCGGCTCGGGACGCGAACGCCTTTTGGCGTCGCGCGAGCGAAGATGCCGCACGCCATTCTGCTGCCGCTGGAAGTTTTCGGCCGCCAGTGTGACGGGAAACAATTACCGTGTCATGAAACCCGCTTCGGTGGGCACGACAGTCCTCGCGGCCGGGCCGGTGGGGCGGCGAAGCGCGATCCGCGCATGGCATGTTGGGCCGGAGGAGAGACGGATGACCAGGACACGTATCGCATTGATCGCCTTCGCGGCCCTCGCGACGGCCGGCATGGGCTTCCTGGCCGGCCAGGCCGCCGCGGCCCGCCACCCGAACCTCGACAGCGCGCGCGGCGCCCTCAACAACGCCCTCGGCTACCTGAATCGCGCGCCGGACATCTTCGGCGGCCACAAGGGACGGGCCATCGAACTGATCAACGCCGCCCTGGCCGAGCTCCGGGCAGCCGAAGCATACCGCTGACGCGCCGCCAGGCGGGCAGAAGCCAGGACGGCGGAACGCGGCTATAATACCAGATCTCGCAGATCGTGACCGATCTGCACCTCAGTCGCCGGACCGCCGGCGGCGGCCATTCGGCCGCTCGGCCAGCTTCGCCGGCCGCAGGTTCCAATCAATGAGATTCGGTATAAGCCTTGGCGACACGCTCGCCGAGGTTCCCGATGCCGCTCGCCGTCGCCATGCTGCCCGTCACGCCCTTCCAGCAGAACTGCGCCTTCCTGTTCGACGAGGCGACGAAGCGCGGCGTCATCGTCGATCCCGGCGGCGACGTGCCGATGATCCTCGCCGGCATCGAGCAGGCGGGAATGACGGTCGAGCGCATCCTGCTCACCCACGGGCACATGGACCATGCGGGCGGCGCGGCCGAACTGCAGGAGGCGCTGGGCGGGGCGGAGAAGGTGAAGATCGAAGGCCCGCACAGGGCCGATGCCTTCCTGCTGGACGCCCTGGACAAGCAGGGCGCGCGCTACGGGCTGGATTGCCGCCCCGTGACACCCGACCGCTGGCTCGTGGAAGGCGATACGGTGGACATCGCCGACTGGCCCTTCCAGGTCCTGCATTGCCCCGGGCACACGCCGGGACATGTCGTCTTCGTCAACGCGGAGAAGGGCTTCGCCATCGTCGGCGACGTGCTGTTCCGCGGCTCGATCGGGCGGACGGATTTTCCCTATGGCGACCACGCCGCGCTGCTCACGGCGATCCGCACCAAGTTGTGGCCGCTCGGCGACGACATCACCTTCATCTGCGGCCACGGCCCCGGCAGCACCTTCGGCGAGGAGAAGCGGAGCAACCCCTTCGTCGGCGAGGGTGCCGCCTGAGCCCCGCATCCTCCCCCGCCAGGCGGGGGAGGAGCCTGCGGGATCTTAGCGACCCGGGGCCTTGTAGGCCGATTTCAGGCCCGCCGCCTTCTTGCGGATCGCCTTCACCTCGTCCTGCGTCATCAGGCGCATCAGGCGCCCGTCCTCGATCGCCCCCGTCGCCTTGACGATGCCGACCACGGATGCGGCGGCGGCGAGGTCGGGCATGTCGAGGATGGCGAGCACGCCCGGCCCTTCCGAGGCCGTGCTGTAGAGCGAGACGACCTTCCCGCCCGCGGCCTCGGCCAGGTTCGAGAGCGCGGCGAGGCGGTTGGCCTCCGGGTTGTCCATCAGGGCGTTGATGGCGTGTGACGTGTAATTCGCGGTGATGCAGAACAACATCGAAGCCTCCCTGTTGGTGTTGCGGTGGTCCGCGCCGCCGCGGTGCCGTGGGGGTGGACGCCCGGTGCGGACAGGTTATCTAACGTAAGAAGGATCTCATCTCTGATCCCATGCGCGTGATTCGAAACATTCCGCGACATGGACCGTCCGGGTGCGCGATCACGCCTCTGGCCGCGCCGGCGCCAAGCCGCCACCATGGCGGGCAGGGAATCGATCTGGGGGAATGCCGATGACACGGCACTGGACGGGGATGTCGTTCGCAGCGCTGCTCGTGCTCGGCGCCTGCGGGGCCGAAACACCGGCGGCGCCCGCGGTCGCGCCGACGCCGCAGGCGCAGCAGCAGGCGGGCGACCA
>JAYRQX010000947.1:0-1613 GCA_041910415.1 Acetobacteraceae bacterium
CCGTCCTCCGGCAGCAGGCTGCCGGCGACGACGGCCTCGCTGAGATAGGGATGTTCGGCGCGGATGGCGTTGCGGCCGATCATGTGCGTCGCGATGCCATGCTGCGCCGCCATCTCGTTCCAGCGCAGCAGCAGCACCTCGTCGGCCTCGGACCGCGCGAGCTTGAAATGGCCGTGCGGTTCGAACTCGACATCGGTGCCGATCAGCTCGGGCAGGCGGCGCCAGATGTCGCGCGCGCGGCGGGCGAGCGGGATTTCCTCGGGGCTGCGGCCCTGCTGGCGCACGCCGCCATAATTCACGCCGGACGCCTGGCTTCCGACCAGCCCGCGTTCCAGCAGCACGACGCGTGCGCCGCGCTTCGCCAGGAACAGCGCGGCCGAGGTACCGGCGCCGCCTCCGCCCAGGATCAGGACATCGGCGTTCATGGCGTGGCCTCCGCCATCGGCATGACAGGAATGGGCTTCACCGGCATCTGCCCGCGCAGCCGCCCGACCTCGTCCACGCGACAGCCGAGGGCATCGGCCAGCACTTCCGCCGCCGGTGGCCCGCAGACGCGGCCCTGGCAGCGCCCCATGCCGACACGGACAAAAGACTTCGCGCGGTTGATCTCGGGCGCGCGGCCCGAGGCGAAATCCTCGCGCGCCGTCGCACGGACCTCGCCCGCAGTGATGGCTTCGCAGCGGCAGAGGATCGTCTCGTCCGCCATGCCGGCGGCGAGCGCGGCCGGGTAGGGGAAGGCGCGTTCCAGCCCCGCACGGAATCGCGCCTCCCGCCGCAACCGCGCTTCCAGCGTGGTGCCGGGCAAAGGATCGCGCAGCAGCGCGGCGTCTTCCAGCATCGCCAGCGCGGCGCGGGCACCGGCCAGTTCTGCCACCACCGCTCCGCCAATCGAGGCACCGTCGCCCGCCAGATAGACGCTCGGGTTCGGCGTACGACCCGATATCTCCTTCTCCGGTAGCCACAGGCGCTGCAACGCGTCGAAGCGGAAGGGCACGCCGGCGAGGTCGGCGAGCTGCGTCTCCGGCTTCAGCCCCCAGCCCATGCCGACGGCGTCGCATTCCGCCCGGTGCTCCTCGCCGCGCGCGCTTCTCCAGCGGATGGCAGAGACGGCGCCGCCGCCCTCGATCGCCAGCGGCGTGACGCCGTGATGCACGGGGACGCCGGCGCCTTTCAGCCCGCGAAGCCAGCGCAACCCACGCTGCATCGCCGCCACGTTCCAGAGCAGCCCCGGCGCGGCGCGGACCACGCCCGCGAAGGGCGAGGTGTCGAGCACCGCCACGACCTGGGCGCCTGCCTTCACGTATTGCGTCGCGACCAGCAGCAGGAGCGGCCCGGTCCCGAGCAGCACGACGCGCCGCCCGATCGCGACGCCCTGCGCCTTCAGCGCGATCTGCGCGCCGCCCAGGGTCGTGACGCCAGGCGTCGTCCAGCCGGGGATCGGCACCACGCGATCCATCGCGCCGGTGCAGAGGAACAGCGCATCATAGTCCGCGACATCCTGCTGGCGCCCCGCGACCAGCAGGTGAATGCGCCGCTCCTGCGGGCGGATGTTCCAGACCAGCGTGTTCGGCCGCCAGTCGGTCTTCGCCTTCATCGCATCCAGTGTCGCATGC
>JAYRQX010000948.1:0-7576 GCA_041910415.1 Acetobacteraceae bacterium
CTCGCCGGGCAGGACGGCGACCGGCTGGTCGTCGAAGGTGAGGGTGACGGGCTGCGCGACCGGCGCGATGCTGGGATGGGTGAGCCGCATGCCCTTGCCATGACTGGGAAAAGCCGCTCCGATCATGGCACGCTTCTTCGCGCCGTCCACCGGGGGCCCCAGATGTCCAAGGAACCCTTCCGCGGCACCTACACGGTGCTCGTCACGCCCTTCACCGCCGACGGATCGGCGGTGGATCTGAAGGCGCTGGAACGGCTGGTCGAATACCAGATCACGAATGGCGTGCGCGGCCTGATCCCGCTGGGCTCGACCGGGGAGTTCCTCTCCGTCTCGCGCGGGGAACGCGCGGCGATCGTCGAGACCACCATCCGCGCCGCCGCCGGCCGCGTGCCGGTGCTGATCGGCACGGGGGCGGAGGACACGCGCGAGGTGGTCGCGCTGTCGAAGGAGGCCGAGGCGCAGGGCGCGGACGGCGTGATGATCATTCCGCCCTTCTATTCCGTGCCGACGCTCGATGAGTTGATCCACCACTACGACACGGTGGCGAGCGCGATCGGCATCCCGATCATGGTCTACAACAATCCCGCGACGTCCAACGTGGACATGACGCCGGCGATGCTGGCCGAGATCAGCCGCATCCCGAACTGCCGCTACGTCAAGGAGAGCACCCTGGAAGCGACGCGGGTGCGCGACATTCTTTCGATGTGCGGCGACCGGATGGAGGTCTTCGCCGGCGTGCTTGGCTATGAGAGCGCCTGGCTGGGTGCGATCGGCTGGGTCGCGGTGTGCAGCAACGTCGCGCCGAAGCTGTCGTCCGCGATGTTCGACGCCGCCGCCTTCGAGGCAGACCGTGACAAGGCGCTGCCGCTCTACAGAAAACTCGCGCCGCTGCTGCCCTGGGTGGGCGGGCCGCGCTACGTCTCCGGCACCAAGGCAGCATTCCGGCTGATGGGGATGGCGATGGGCCCGCCGCGGCCGCCGCGCCTGCCGCTGCCGGCGCGCGACCTGCCTGCGCTGGCGCGGGTCTTGCAGGGCATCGGGCTTGGTTCTGCCGTCGCCCAGGCGGCCGAATAGCCTCGACAGGGAGAACCCCCATGGACCGTCGTCTCTTCCTCACCGCCGGCGGCGCACTGCTGGCCGCGCCGTCCCTGGCCCACGCGCAGGCCGCCGCACAGGCCGTGCCGAATTCCGAGCTGGTGGCCCCGGGCAAGCTGACCATGTCCATCAACCCGACGCTGCCGCCCATGCAGTTCGTGGACCAGCAGGGCCAGCTGCGCGGCATGCGGGTGGACCTCGGGAACGAGATCGCGCGGCGCATGGGCCTGACACCCGAGAATGTGCGCGTAGAATTCGCGGCCATGATCCCCGGCCTGGCCGCGCGGCGCTGGGACATGATCAACACCGGCATGTTCTTCACCGAGGAACGTCAGCGCCTGATGTATCTGGTGCGCTACGAGCAGCAGGCGATCAGTGTCTCGGTCCCGCGCGGCAACCCGCGCAACATCCGCCGGCTGGAAGACCTGGCGGGCCTGCGCGTCGGCGTGGAGCAGGGCGGCTTCGAATTCCGCCGCACCACGGACATGGCGAACGACCTGCGCGCGCGCGGGCTGGCGCCGCTGACGGTCCGCGCCTTCGACAATTTCGCCGTCTCCTTCCAGGCCCTGCGCGCGGGGCAGCTCGATGCCGCGGTCTCGATCGACAGCACGGGCAAGGAATACGACGACCGCGGCGAGTTCACCCGCGCCATCTCCGGCCTGTATGGCACGCCGATCGCCTTCGGCTTCCGCTCCAGGCCGCTGGCCGAGGCCGTCGCGCGGACCCTGACCGCCATGCGGGCGGACAGGTCCTTCCAGGCGCTGCTCGACCGCTTCGGGGTCGCCGCGTTCGACGGCCCGTTCGAGGTGGTCGGGCCGGCCTGAGACACGCGCCATGCAGGCCTGGCGCTGGGACGGGTTCTTCGACTCGCTCCTCAACACCTACCTGCTGGAAGGCGCGGTCATCTCGGTCGGACTGACCGCGGGCTCGCTGATCTTCGGGCTTGCCATCGGCATCCTGATCGCGCTGATGCGGCTGTCCGGGAATCGCGCGCTGTCGGGTTTCGCGGCCCTCTACTGCTGGTTCTTCCGCGGCACGCCGCTGCTGGTGCAACTGCTCATCATCTACACGGGGCTGCCGCTCATCGGCATCCGCTTCGATGTCTGGGAAGCGGCGCTGATCGGCATCTCCATGAACGAGGGTGCCTATCTGTCGGAGATCGTCCGCGCCGGCATCATGTCGGTCGCGAAGGGGCAGCGGGAAGCGGCGCTGGCGCTCGGCCTGCATCGGTCGCAGGTGTTTCGCCTCGTCACCTGGCCGCAGGCCTTCCGGGTGATGATCCCGCCACTCGGCAATTCCGTGAACGGGCTGCTCAAGACCACCTCCATCGCCTCGGTCATCAGCGTGGACGAGCTTCTGCGGCGGACGCAGCTGCTGATCCAGGAGCGCTTCCTGGTGCTGGAGCTCTTCACCGTCGCCGCGCTCTACTACCTGGCGATGACGACGCTCTGGAGCCTGGTGCAGGTGCGGCTCGAAGCGCGCTACGGGCGCGGCTTCGGCGAGGAGGCGATGGACCGGCGCTGACCTATTCGATCGCGATGTTGGCGGCGCGGATCACCGGGCCCCACAGCGCCGCCTCGTCGGCGATGAACTGGCGCGCCTGTGCCGGAGTGGAATCCGTGACCGGCACATAGGCGATGGCCGCGAGTTCGCGCGCGACCTCGGGGCTGGACAGCACCTGGCGCGCGGCGGCAGCGAGCTTCTCCAGCCGGTCCTGCGGCGTGCCGGGCGGGGCGGAGAGGTAGTTCGCGATGCGCGTGACGACATCGATCCCTTCCTCCCGCGCGGTCGCGATGTCGGGCGCCACCGGAGAGCGCGCGTCGCCGAAGACCGAGATGACGCGGATCGAGCCTTCCCGATGCTGGGGCAGGAAGGGGGTGAAGGTGTCGGACTGGAAGGAGATCTGGCCCGCCAGCAGGTCCTGCAGCGCGGGTGCCGCGCCGCGATAGGGTACGTGGACCACATCGAGCCCGCCGGCCCGCACGCGCAGCAGCTCCACCGACAGATGCGGCCCGCCGCCGATGCCGGAACTGCCATAGCTGTGCCGCCCGGGCTCCGCCTTCATCTTGGCGACGAACTCCGTCAGGTTGCGCACGCCGAGGCGCGGGCTGACGGCGAGCGTGATCGGCGTGATGCCGAGGATCGCGACATGCGCGAAGCCCGTCACGGGATCGAAGGGCGGCACGCGGCGCGTGAGCGGCCCGGTGACGCCCGAGGTCGGGCTCTGGAAGATCAGCGTGTAGCCATCGGGGCGCGCGCGATGCACCTCGCCCGCGCCGATCAGCCCGCCGGCGCCGCCCTTGTTCTCGATGACGACGCTGGTGCCGAGCGCGCGGCCGAAGCGGTCGGCGAAGATGCGCGCGAAGACATCCGTCGTGCCGGCGGGCGGGAAGGGTACCACCAGGCGGATCGGCTGGTTCGGGAAAGGCGACTGCGCGAGGGCAGGGCGGAGCAACGTGGCGATGCCGGCGCCGGCAGCGCCAGCCAGCAATTGGCGTTTCTTCATGGCGGCGTTTCCCGTTGGTGCCTGTCCGCCCTGCATAGCCGCCGCGACGGCGCGGGCAAACCGGGATTCGCTATAGCGTCGTGCCCGAATGATGGATCATTCGGGCACCCTCAGACGCCGGTGCAAAGCTCCGCTTTGCTTGGCTTCGCCGGATCGCCGGCGGATCGGCACAGCCGACCGCGAGCGGGCCGCATTCGCGGCCTCAGCCGCCTGCGGCGGCTGCCCGTGATCCACAATTGCAGCACGCCACTCTAGCGTCCGGGCGGGTCGCTCTCGATCCGCGCGCGGAGTTCCGACAGGAAGGGGAAGAGCGCCGCCATCAACGCGATCAGCACGCCCCAGCCGCCTTCGCGGTAGCCCTGGCGGCTCACATAGCATTTGAGGAAGCGCCGTGCGCCGCGGAAGCCGTGGGAGATCAGCCCCGGTCGCTTCGCCTGCCTGCGCAGGTCGATGGCCCGCGCGCGGGTGTAGCGGTCGAGCCGGCGGATCATGTCGGACACGTCGCTGTCCACGTAGTGCAGGATCGGGTGTTCCAGCCGGCCACCGGACGGCCCCTCGATCCGCGCGGTGGGGTGGACATGCTGGTCGCCCCAGCTCTTGGCCCCCTGCCGGTAGAGCCGCCCGACCGCGCTGGTGCCGAAGGATCCGCCCCAGCCGTACCGCACCAGCCGCCCGCCGATATAATTGTCGAGCGGCATCAGGAACCAGGTCGCCTCGCCGGCGCGGCCGATGGCGGCACGGATGTCGTCGGCGAGTTCGGGCGTGATCCGCTCATCGGCATCGATCTCCAGCACCCAATCGCCTGAACAGGCGGCCTCGGCCGCCGCGCGGCGCGGGCCTTCGAGCGAATAGGCGCCTTCGATGACCTTGTCCGCGTGCTCCCGCGCGATGGCGGCGGAGCCGTCCGTGCAGCGATCGAGCAGCACCACGACCTCATCGGCGAAGCGCAGCGCGGCCAGGCAGTCGCGCAGGTTCGCTTCCTCGTCATGGGCGCAGACGAAAGCCGAGAGGCGCGGGCGCAGCGCCGCGCGATCCCAATCCTTCGATGAAGCCGTTCCGTCCACGATCTGGTCCGCCCCTGACGGCGCGGAGATGGCCCGGCGCGGCGGAGCGCGTCAAGTGATGTCCAAGTCGGGTGTCGTCCATGCGCTGCGGCGGCGGAACGGACCGGTTGGCAGGGGGCGCGGCTTCCGGTACGTCAGCCGCCCTTGCCGGCACCGGCACGCCCCGATCCAAGGTCCGCTTCCATGTCCGAACCCCTGCCCGACCGGCTTTCCACCGACCCGTCCAGCCCGCATTTCAACGAGGAGTTGCTCAAGCGCGGCGTCGGTATCCGCTTCAACGGGCAGGAAAAGACGAATGTCGAGGAATATTGCGTCTCCGAGGGCTGGATCCGCGTGAGCCTGGGCAAGACGCTGGACCGCAGGGGCAAGCCCATGACCCTGAAGCTGAAGGGGACGGTCGCGCCCTATATCCGCGAAGATCTGGGCGGCTAGAAATCCGGCGCGACATGCGGCCTGCGAAGCGGACCGAGGCGCCGGATGGCGCCCGCCGGCGGTCCGGCGACTGAGCGCATCAGCTCAACTCACACCGGCCGGTCGCCCTTCTCCACCCTCAGCGTGCGGTTGTCGGTGCCGGGCAGCATCTTCGACGGATCGCGGGTGACGATCACGTCCAGGATGGTCGGCGTCTCGGTGTTCTCCAGCCCCTCCCGGATCGCGCCGGCCAGGCGTTCGGGGCGCTCCACGCGGATGCCGTGGCAGCCGAAGGCCCGCGCGGCGGAGGCGTAGTCGGTCTCCATGAGGTCCGAGGACTGGTAGGCGCCCTGGCCATAGACCGCATGCTGCAGCGCCTTCACATAGCCCGAGGCCGCATTGTTGAAGACGCAGAGCACATAGGGCGCGCCGGCGCGCCGCGCGGTCTCCAACTCGCCGATCGTCATGTTGAAGCCGCCATCGCCGGTCAGCCCCACCACGCGCCGCCCGCGGCCGACCGCGAGCTGCGCGCCGAGCGAGCCGGGCGCGCCATAGCCGATGGAGGCGAAGCCGCGATCGGCGATGAAGTGCCGCCCCGCCTTCTTGGTGTCGAACAGCAAGCCCCCCCAATGGCCGGCGAAGCCGCCATCGGCGACCAGGATGGCGTCCTTCGGCATGGCCTGGTTCAGCTCGTTGATCAGGCGGCCGACATTGATGGGGGTCTCGTCGCTCTCCAGCTTCTCGGCGGCGCCGACGCGCCATTCCGCCATTTTCGGCGCGACCTTGGCGGCGAACTCCGCACGGCCTTCGGGCAGCTTCGGATGCGCAGGGAGCGCCGCCAACAGGTCCTCCAACGTCGCGCGCGCATCGCCAGCCAGCGCCAGGTCCGCGCGCGTCGTGCGGCCGATCTCCTCGGGCACGATCTCGATATGGATGATCGGCGTGCCCTTGGGCATGAGAGCAAAACGCTTGGTCGCGATCTCGCCGAGCTTGCAGCCGATGACGATGAGCAGGTCGGCTTCGGCGATGAAGTCGTTCGCGATGCGCGAATAGCGCCCGAACAGCCCGGCGGAGAGCGGATGGGTGCAGGCAATGGTGCCCTTGCCGCTCATCGTATGCGCGACCGGGATGCGCTCGCGTTCCGCCAGCAGCAGCAGCGCGGCGTGGGCTTCGGAGATATGGATGCCGCCGCCCACCAGCAGCAGCGGCCGTTTTGCTCCCGCGATCATCGCCGCGGCGCGTTCCACATCCGCGCGGTCGGGACGCGTGCGCCGGTTCTGCGCGCGCTTGCTGCCTTCATCCGCCCAGAACTCGTCGGCCGCGAAGGCGTATTCGCCGTGCACCACGTCCTCCGGTGCATCCAGAACCACCGGGCCGGGACGTCCGGACGTCGCGACAGTGAAGGCGCGGCGGATCAGCTCCGGGATGCGTTTCGTGTGTTCGACACGGATCAACTCCTTCGACGCCGGGCGCAGGATTTCTACTTGTTTCGCCTCCTGCGTCATGTTCTTCCAGGCGTGCTCGCGATTGGCGTCGCCGATGATCGCGACCATCGGGATGCCGGCGTTCAGGCTCTCGATCAGCCCCGTCACCAGGTTCGTCGCCCCCGGCCCGAGCGTGCCGTCCACCAGCCCCGGCCGGTTCGTCACGCGCGACCAGGCATCGGCCGCGAAGGCGCCGCAGCGTTCGTCGTTGATGAGGTGATGCGTCAGGCCACGTGACCGCACGGCCTCGTAGAAGGGCAGGAGCTGGAAGCCGCCCATGCCGAACATCGGCCCGGCCTCGTGGAGCTGCAGCATGCGGGCCATCGCCTCGCCGCCGGTCATCGTCATGGTCTCGGACATCTGCTCAGGGTCCCTTGTCGATCGCCTCGGCCATGACGGCCACGAACTCCCGCACGCTCGCGCCCACGCGCGCGCCGAGCGCGGCGGCGCGGCGGTTCACGGCGGAGACGATGCCGCTCTCATAGCCCGACCGCCCATCGCCGATGCGCGCCGTCCAGGCGGAATAGGTGCCGGCGGCGATGGCGCGCGCATCGAGTGCCGGCAGGCGCGTGAAGCCCGCGCCGTCGGCGCCGCCATCGGCATCGTTGTAGAGCGCGGCGAAGACATCCTGCCGCGCGGCGCTGGCCGCCACGCCGCCCAGCAGCGCGCCATGGCTGCCCGTGACGACGATGGTGCCGATATCCCTGGGCGTGAGGAGAGAATTGGAATCGAGCGCCGAGGCGCGCGCCTTCTTCGCGTGCGGTAGCGGGATGGCGAAGCGACTCTCCACGCTCTCCGGCGCATCCGGCCCGGCGGCGGACGCCTTGGCCAGGCGCCGCGCGGCTTCGCGGCACCACATGCCCGGCTCGATGCCGAGCTCGATCGCGGCCTTGTTCACCTGGCTGACGATGCCGCGCCCGAGCGCATCGAACCCGTCCCCGATGCGCGCGCTGCGGTGGGAGACCATGGCGCAAGGAACAGAAAGCTTGTCGAGATAGGCGAGGCCGGCGATGCCC
>JAYRQX010000949.1:0-1570 GCA_041910415.1 Acetobacteraceae bacterium
GATCGCTTCTGGATCCGCATCCAGGACTTCTTCGGCCAGCAGGTCGGCACGCCCTTCAGCGACAATGGCGCACTGATGGGCAACCTCGTGGACACGCTCTCGGGCGGCGACGCGCTGATTTCCCTGCGCTCGCGCGGCGAGAGCCTCAGGCCCTTCGACCTCGTGGACGAATACCGGCGCGAGGCCGAGGCGCGCTTCCGCCAGACCGAGCGCCAGTTGCAGCAGCAGTTGGAAGCGGCGGAGCGCCGGCTGCGCGAACTCCGCCAGGGACAGGGCCAGGGCGACCGGCGCGAGGCGGTGATCACGCCGGAGCAGCGGGCCGAGATCGACCGCATCCGCGAGCAGATCATCAGCACGCGCCGCCAGCTCCGCACCGTGCAACTGGAATTGCGGCGTGACATCGAGGGGCTGGAGACCTGGCTCCGCATCCTCAACATCGCCTTCGTGCCGGCACTGCTGACGCTGTTCGCGATCGGGCTCGGCATCGTGCGCGCGCGGCGTCGTGCAGGGGCGCGCGCATGAAGAACGTGGCGGGAGCGCGCGCATGAACAGGCGCACGGTCATCATCCTGGGCGGTGCGGCCGCGGCCGCCGTCGCGGGCGCCATCCTGCTGACGCCGGATTCCAACGTCGCACCGCCGCCCAGCCAGGCGGAACTCGCCTTCCCCGGCCTCGCCGCGCGGCTCGCGAATGCGGCGAAGATCGAGGTGCTGAAGCATGACGCCGCCCTGGTGATCGAACGCCAGGGCGACCGCTGGGTGCTGCCGGCGAAGGCCGGCTACCCCGTGCGCCCGGAGCGCGTGCATGAGCTGCTGACCGGGCTCACCGAACTCCGCCTGGTCGAGCAGCGCACGGCGAACCCGGAGATGCTCGACCGTCTCGGTCTCGAAGACCCGGCGCGCCCTGGCGCGACGTCGCAGCATCTGCGCGTGCTCGATGCGAATGGCGGCGTGATCGCCGAGCTCATCCTCGGCCGCCGCCGCGTGCGCACCCAGGGCAACCTGCCCGAGGCGATCTATGTCCGCCGCGTCGGCCAGAACCAATCCTGGCTGGCGGAGGGGCGGCTCTCCGTCGATTCCGATCCCCAGCTCTGGCTCGAACGTGACATCGCCAACATCCCGCGCGATCGCGTCCGCAGCGTGACGGTGAACCGCACCGGCGAGCCGGAACTCGTGCTGACGCGCCCCGGCGAGCCCGATGCGCAGCTCGCCATCACGACGCCGGGGGATGCGCCGGCGGCGGATGAGACCAGCCTCGACGAGGTTGGCCGCGCCTTCGAATTCCTTACCTTCCTCGACGTGCGCCGCGCGGCCGAGGTGCCGGGCGAGGATCTCGGCGAGGGCCGCTTCGCGCTGACCGACAATCTCGGCGTCAGCGTGCGCGTGCACAAGGAGGGCGAGGCGGTCTGGATCCAGCTGGCCGCCGAGGGCGATGACGAGGCGCGACGTCTGAATGCGCGCTGGGAAGGCTGGGCCTTCCAGGTCGGGCCGTGGAAGGAGAAGGCCTTCGTGCCGCGCCTGGCCGACCTTCTCCGGCAGGAGGAGCGCGTGACGCCGGAGACGCCCGAGCCC
>JAYRQX010000950.1:0-8791 GCA_041910415.1 Acetobacteraceae bacterium
GTCCACCACCGAGACCTTGAGCGGCAGGCCGGAGCCCTTCTGGAAGCGGCGCACGCGCCCCGCCTCGAAGTCGAATTTGTGGTTGGGCTCGTGATGATCGACCAGGCACATCTTCGCCGTCGTGCCACCCATGTCGAAGGAGACGACATGATCGAGCCCCGCGAGGCGCGCGATGAAGGCCGACGCCATCGCCCCGGCGGCGGGGCCGGATTCGATCAGGCGGATGGGAAAATCCTTGGCTTCGCGCAGCGTGGTGATGCCGCCGCCCGAGAGCATGATGTAGAGCTGGCCGCGGAAGCCCGTGCCCTCCAGCGAGTTCTTCACGCGGTCGAGGTAGCGGGCCATCAGCGGCTGCACGTACGCGTTCGCGCAGGCGGTCGAGCTGCGCTCGAACTCCCGGATTTCCGGCGCGACTTCCGAGGACAGCGAGACCGAGAGGAAGGGATAGAGCGCGCGGATGATCTCGCCCGCGCGCTTTTCATGCGCGGGCGCGTGGTAGGAATGCATGAAGCCGACGGCGATGGCCTCGACTTTTTCCTCCTCGACCAGCCGCTTCGCCGCCGTCGCGACCGCGGCCTCGTCGAGCGGCAGCAGGACGCGGCCATCGACCGTCACCCGTTCCGGGATTTCCAGCCTGAGCGCGCGCGGCACCAGGATCGCCGGGGTTTCGAGGAAGAGATCGTAGAGGTCGTAGCGCGTCTCGCGCCCGATCTCGATGCTGTCGCGGAAGCCGTCGGTGCAGAGCAGCCCGACCTTGGCCCCCGTGCGCTCGATGATGGTGTTGGTCACCAGCGTCGTGCCGTGGATGACGCTGTGCACGTCCTCGGGGCGCAGATCGGCCTCGCGCAGGATACGCGCGATGCCGGCGAGGATGGCGTCCGAGGGATCATCCGGCGTCGTCAGCAGCTTGCCGGTGCGGACGAGGTTCCGCGACGCATCGTGCAGCACGAGGTCGGTGAAGGTGCCGCCGACATCAACACCGATGCGGGCCGTGGCTGTGGTGGTCATCGCGCCCTACTCCAGCCCGTAGATCGTCTTGGCGGCATGCTCGGAAATGTAGCCGTCGCGGAGGTCGGCGCGGACGGCGTCGCGGTCGCGTTTCTTCGGATCGCCGTAGCCGCCGCCGCCCGCGTAGAGCAGCGTCACCTCCTCCTTCGGATTGACGGTGGTGCGGGATTTCTGGTGCGGCCTGGTGCCGTCCTTGAAGCGGATCACCGATGGCGCGCCGGAGAGCCCGCCGAGCACGCCGCTCGCCGGATTCTCGTGCCGGTCGGAGAGCAGCGAGAGCCGCGCCTGCTGCTTGGTGTCCACTTCCAGCAGCACCTCCTGGCCGAGCCCGCCGCGGAAGGTGCCGGGGCCGCCGGAATCCTGCCGCAGCCGCTTCTTCCAGACGATGATCGGGGCGACGCTTTCGTAGGCCTCGATGGAGCCGGCGCCGACATTGGTCGGGAAGGCGGTCGCGGACATGCCGTCCTTGTGCGGGCAGGCGCCCATGCCGCCGCTCGCGAACAGCACCTGGGAGAAGCTGTCGCCGTCATGCTTCAGCCCGCTGAAGAGGGCGCGCATGGTGGGCGCGCCGCCGCATTCTGCGATGATCTTCTCCGGGATCACCTGCGCCAGCGCCTTGTAGATCGCGCCCGCCAGCAGATGTCCCGTGAGCTGACGCGCGCTGACCGGCGCGGGATAGACGGGGTGCAGGATGGACCGCTCCGGCGCCGTCACCGTGATGGCCTGGTAGGACCCCTCGTTGCGTGGGGTGAAGGGATCGAGCGCGCATTTCACGGGATAGACGGAATAGGCGTGGGTGTAGTTCATCACGCAATTGATGCCGCGGTCGATCTGGGGCGAGGTGCCCTTGTAGTCGATCGCCATGCTCTCGCCGCGCACGGTGACGCGGCAGGCGATCAGCGTCTTCTTGTCGTCGAAGCCGTCGGCGCCGATCTCGGCATACCATTCGCCGTCCGGCACCTCGGCGATGGCGCGGCGCATGGCGCGATCGGTCCGTTCGCGCAGCGCGGCGGAGAGTTCCTGCAGGTCTGCGAGGCCGGTATCGTCCAAAAATTCCTGCACGCGGCGGGCGCCGACCTCGCAGGCCACGACCTGCGCCTGCAGATCGCCCAGCACCTGGCGCGGCACGCGCACATTGCCCAGCAGGATGTCCAGCATCTGCTGGTTCCAGACGCCTTCGCGCATCAGGTGCGCGATCGGGATGCGGATGCCCTCTTCAAAAATCTCGCGGCAGTCGGCGGCCCAGAGCGAGCCGCCGATATCGGGGGAATGCGAGATGGAGCCCGAGAAGCCCACGAGCTTCCCGCGATGAAAGATGCCGGTGACGAGGGTGAAGTCCGGCAGGTGCCCGGTCGCGATCCAGGGATCGTTGGTGATGACGATGTCGCCGGGCTTCCAGGTCTCGGCGGGGAATTTGTCGAGAAAGACCTTCGTCGTGCGCGGCAGGATGCAGGAGAAGGAGGCGAGGCCGCCGGTGTTCTCGCTGACGGAATCGCCGTTGCGGTCCATCAGTACGGTCGCGAAGTCGTTGGACTCGCGGACGATGGTCGAGAAGGCGGTCCGCAGCAGCCCGGTCGCGGCCTCGTCGGCGGCCGAGATCAGGCGGTTCCAGTAGATTTCGAGCGTGATGGGGTCGAGTTCGACGGCGCTCATCGCATCCTTCCCGAGGGCTTCGCAGGCGCCGATGATAGGAATGGCCTGCCTCGCCCCGCCAATATCGCTTATGTTGATATCCATAGCCTCTACGAATGAATGGCATGGAACTGCGCCACCTCCGCTACTTCGTCGCGCTCGCAGAAGAACTGCATTTCAGCCGCGCGGCCGAACGCCTCGGCATCTCCCAGCCCCCGCTCAGCCAGCAGATCCGCGCGCTGGAGGAGGAGCTCGGTGCCCGGCTGTTCGAACGCACCAGCCGCGCCGTCGCGCTGACCGAGGCCGGGCGGCTCTTCCTGGGCGAAGCCCGGGCGACGCTCGAGCAGGCCGACCGCGCGCGGCTCGTCGCGGCGCGGGCGCAGCGCGGCGAGATCGGCGAGCTCACCGTCGGCATCTTTCCCTCCGCCCTGCTCGTGGACCCCGTGGCCCGCGCCATCCTGGGCTTCCGGCGCCGGCATCCAGGCGTGCGGCTGGTGCTGCGGGAGCGGGCCGTGCACGCCGCGGTGCGGGACCTCGCCGGCGGGGCGCTGGAGATCGCCTTCCTCCGCCACACGACGCGCCCGGACGTGCCGGCCGGCTTCCAGCTCACGGAGATGATGCGCGAACCCATGGTCCTGGTGCTCCACCGGGACCACCCGCTCACCCGGTCCAGGGGGCCGGTGCCCTTGGAAGCGCTCTCTGCCGAGCCCTTCGTGCATTTCTCGCCCCGGTCCGACAGCGCGCTGCACGAGCATGTGGCCGCGCTCTGCGCCACCGCCGGCTTCGCGCCGCGGATCGAGCAGGAGGCGAACCAGAACGGCTCCATCCTGGCGCTGATCGGCAATGGGATCGGGGTCTCCATCCTGCCGCGCTCGCTCTGCCGGCTCTCCCTGCCGGAACTCCGGGTCCGGCCGCTGGCCAGCCCGGCGGCCGTCTCCCGCGTCTGGATGGCGCATCGGCGGCGGGGCGGGGGGCCGCTGCTGCGGATTCTCGCCGATCTGGCCGCGTCCGAGGCCGGGGGGACGGGCACCCCGCAGAATCAGCTTGCGTCGTTCACGAAAACGTGATCATCCTTAGCCACCCCCGGCTAAGGAGTCCCCCGAGATGACGCGATACCGTTTTGGATGGCTGCGACGCGCCTGGGACTTCTTCACGGGCTACCGCGAGGCCATCCAGGCGCCGCCGTCCCCCCCGGGGGGACAGCGGTCCTTCCCGCCCACCGCGGCGACGCTTGGCGAGGATGCGGCCCTCTATGCTGGCGGCGCGCGCGGCCCCACCGTCCTGGACGCCGCCTTCTACGGGATCGGCGCGGCGGGCCTCGCCGTCCTCAGCGTCGAGCAGTTCGAGGACGCGCCCCAGGCGAACCATGAAGCGCTGCTGCGCGTCCGGGTCAGCAATGTGGGGCCTGAGACGCAGGATTTCGGGCAGGTGATGCTCTACTGGCATGACGGCGTCGGATGCGACAATCCGCCCATCGCCCGGCAGCGGGCCCTTGCCATCCCGCCCATGCCCGCCGGCGGCTCGGCGGTGTTCACGACCCGGCTGCACGTGCCGCTGACGGTCGAAGGCGAGGTCTCCGCGCTGCTCGTGCCGATGGACGGCGATGGCGAGCCGTGGGAGCCGAAGGCCGAGCGGCTCGTGATGCGGCGCTGCGTCGCCGGCGCCGGCCTCCCCGCGATGCTGGAAGCCGCGTGACGCCGGTCAGCCCTTGCCGAGATAGGCGGTGGCGTCGATCTCGACGAGGCAATCGGGCGAGCCCAGCCCGGTGACGATGCAGGAGACGCGGTGCGGCGCGGGGGCGCCCATCACCTCGAAATAGGCCTCGTTCATCGGCGCCCAATTCGCCCGGTCGGTCACGTAGACGGTGCATTTCACCACATCGTCCAGCGTGCCGCCGGCTTCCTCGATCAGCAGCCGGATGTTCTCCAGCGTCTGGCGCGTCTGCGCCCTGACGTCGCCGATGGCGAACTTCCCCTCGCGGTCGCGGCCGGTCGAGCAGACGAACATGAAGCCGCCCGCCACCGTCGCCTGGGCGAAGGGCAGGGACGGGCGATAGACCCTGTCGGAGGAGACGGCGCGCTTCGGCATGGCAGGTGATCCCGGTTGCTGGTGGCCGATGCTAGCCGCGCCAGGGCCGGTTGACAGCCGAGGCCTCCGGGCCGGACCTTTCGCAGATGCACAATCCCAGAAAGGGACCGGGGCATGATCCATCGCCGTTCGCTGCTGGGGGCCGGGGCCGCGCTGGTGGCGGCGCCCGCCGGCGCGCAGATCCTCGAAGGCGGGCGGCCCATGCGCTGGGTGGTGCCCTTCCCGCCGGGCGGGGCGGCGGATGCGATCGGGCGGCTGTGGGCGGATGCGGTGACGGCGCGGACCGGCCAGGCCGTGGTGATCGACAACCGCGGCGGGGCGAGCGGGCTGATCGGGATGCAGGCTGTCACCCAGGCGCCGCCCGACGGCTCGGTGCTGGGTGTCCTGAGCGTGACCTTCTTCACTGCCCTGCCGCTGATGATGGCCCGCGCGCCCTATGACCCCGCACGGGACCTGGCGCCGGTGGCGCGGCTGGTGACCTCGACCGTGCTCTGCTGCGTGACCGCCGAGCGGGCGCGGGAGCGCGGCTGGACCGATTTCCGCGCCCTGATCGAATGGGCGAAGCGGCCGGGCAACCGCGTGACCAAGGGGTCCGCGGGCAATGGGTCGGCGGCGCATCTGCTGATCGCGACCATCGCCCGCCGCACGGGCGCGCAGATCGAGCATGTGCCCTATCGCGGCGGGGCGCCGGCGCTGAACGACCTGCTGGCCGGGCAGATCGACATGGTCTTCGACTTCATGCCCGCCCTGATGCCCCATGTGGCGGCGGGGCGGCTGGTGCCGCTGGCCGTCGGCAGCGCCGAGCGCAGCCCGCTGATGCCCGAGGTGCCGGGCCTGGCGGAGTTCGCCGATCTCGGCCTCGCCGGCGTGGACATGCAGTCCTGGAACGCCCTGACCGGCCCCGCTGGCCTGCCGCCCCAGCTGCAGGAGCGGATCGCGCAGGGACTCCGCGCCTCGGCCGATGCGCCGGGGCTGCGGGAGCGGCTGGCGGCGGCCGGACTGGTCCTGGCGCCCGTCGAAGGCCCGGCCGAGACCCGCGCCCGCATCGCCGCCGACGCCCGCGGCTGGCGGGAAATGGTCGAGACCTCGGGCGCCCGGATCGAGTAGCGGCGGGCCGTCTGGCGTTTCCGCGCTTCCCCCGGGGCGCGTTCCCCCCTATCTGACCGCCGCGCCCGGCCACGAGTCGCCCGGCGCCCAGCCGGAATCCCATGCCCGATACGCCTCTCGACCGCATCCGCAACTTCTCGATCATCGCCCATATCGACCACGGGAAATCCACCCTGGCCGACCGGCTGATCCAGTCCACCGGCACGGTCGCCGCGCGGGACATGAAGGAACAGTTGCTCGACAACATGGAGATCGAGCGCGAGCGCGGCATCACCATCAAGGCCCAGACCGTCCGCCTGCAGTACAAGGCGCAGGACGGGAACACCTATGTTCTCAACCTCATGGACACGCCGGGCCATGTGGATTTTGCGTACGAAGTTTCTCGTAGTCTGGCCGCCTGCGAGGGTTCCCTGCTGGTCGTCGATGCGTCCCAGGGGGTCGAGGCGCAGACGCTGGCGAATGTGTACCAGGCGATTGATGCCGGGCACGAGATCGTCCCCGTCCTCAACAAGATCGACCTGCCGGCCGCCGAGCCCGAGCGCGTGAAGCAGCAGATCGAGGATGTGATCGGCCTCGATGCCTCGGATGCGGTCGAGATCAGCGCCAAGACGGGGCTCAACATCGAAGGCGTGCTGGAGGCGATCGTGACGCGCCTGCCGCCGCCCCGGGGCGATGCCTCGGCCACCACCAAGGCGCTGCTGGTGGACAGCTGGTACGACGCCTATCTCGGCGTCATCATCCTGGTCCGCGTGAAGGACGGGCATCTGCGCAAGGGCCAGCGCATCCGCATGATGTCGAGCGGCGCCGTCCACACCATCGAGCAGATCGGCCACTTCACGCCGAAGCTCGTGCCGGTGGACAGCCTCGGGCCGGGCGAGATGGGCTACCTGACCGCCGCGATCAAGACGGTCGCGGACACCAATGTCGGCGACACCATCACCGACGACCGCCAGCCGGCGGCCGAGCCGCTCGCTGGCTTCAAGCCTTCGATCCCCGTCGTGTGGTGCGGCCTCTACCCCGTCGATGCCGACGATTTCGAGAAATTGCGCGATTCGCTCGCGAAGCTGCGCCTGAACGACGCGTCCTTCCACTTCGAGACGGAAACCTCCGCCGCGCTCGGCTTCGGCTTCCGCTGCGGCTTCCTGGGCCTGCTGCACCTCGAGATCATCCAGGAGAGGCTGTCGCGCGAGTTCGACCTGGACCTGATCGCGACGGCGCCGTCCGTCGTCTACAAGGTCAGCAAGACCAACGGCGAGATGTTCGAGCTGCACAACCCCGCCGACATGCCCGACGGCAGCGTGCTCGCGACCATCGAGGAGCCCTGGATCAAGGCGACGATCATGTTGCCCGACGACTATCTCGGGCCTGTCCTCGCACTCTGCAACGAACGGCGTGGCCAGCAGGTGGAACTCACCTATGTCGGCAGCCGCGCCATGCTGGTCTATCGCCTGCCGCTGAACGAGGTGGTCTTCGATTTCTACGACCGCCTGAAATCCGTCAGCCGCGGCTATGCCAGCTTCGACTACACGATGGACGGCTACACCGAGGGTGACCTGGTCAAGATCTCCATCCTCGTGAACAACGAGCCGGTGGATGCCTTGAGCTTCATGGCGCATCGCAGCCAGGCCGAGCGGCGCGGGCGGCAGATCTGCGAGAAGCTCAAGGACCTGATCCCCCGCCAGCTCTTCAAGATCCCCATCCAGGCCGCGATCGGCGGGCGCGTCATCGCGCGCGAGACGATCAGCGCGCTCTCCAAGGACGTCACCGCGAAGTGCTATGGCGGCGATATCAGCCGCAAGCGGAAGCTCCTGGAGAAGCAGAAGGAAGGCAAGAAGCGCATGCGGCAATTCGGCAAGGTCGAGATCCCGCAGAGCGCCTTCATCGCCGCGCTGAAGATGGATGCGTGACCGCGGCGGCGTCCCGCGCGATTGACCCGGTGCAAAGCAGTGGCATCCGCCGTCGATACTAACTAGACGTCATCTTGCGAAGGCCCGGAACAAGAGGGCCGTGACAGGCATACGGAGACGCTCAGGATGAATGACATCGCAAGACGGTCCCTGTCGGGACTGGCCGTCGGACTGCTCGCCGCCCCCGCTTTGGCCCAGCCCGCCTTTCCCGCGCGCCCGATCACCATGATCATCCCCTTCGCCGCGGGCGGGCCGACCGACACCGTCGGGCGCCTGGTGGCGGAGGCCATGAGCCGCGACCTCGGCCAGCCCGTGGTGGTCGAGAATGTCGGCGGCGCCGGCGGCACGCTCGGTGCACAGCGCATCGCGACGGCGCGGCCCGATGGCTACAACGTGCTGCTCCACCACATCGGCATGTCCACCATCCCGACCCTCTATCGCCGCCTCGCCTATGACCCCATCAACGGCTTCGAGACACTGGGCCTGGTCACCGAAGTGCCGATGACGCTGGTCGCGCGGCGGAACTTCCCGGCCAATACCCTGGCCGAGCTCGTGGCCACCGTGCGCCGGGAAGGTGAGGGGCTGAACTACGCCAATGCCGGCATCGGCGCGGCGAGCCATTTGTGCGGCCTGCTCTTCATGTCCGCCGTCAACACGCGCATGACGACCGTGCCCTATCGCGGCACGGGCCCGGCCATGAACGACCTGGTCGCCGGCACGGTGGACCTGATGTGCGACCAGACCACCAACACGACCGAGCAGATCCGCGGCGGCTCCATCCGCGCCTATGCCGTGACGACGCCCGAGCGCGTGCCCTCGCTGTCCGAGCTGCCGACGGCGGCCGAGGCAGGGCTGCCGGGCTTCGACATCAGCATCTGGCACGGGCTCTACGCGCCCAGGAACACGCCGGCGCCGATCGCGGACCGGCTGAACCGCGCGCTGGTCTTCGCGCTCCAGGACCAGACGGTGGCGCGGCGTTTCGCCGACCTCGGCACCACGCCGGTCGCCGCGGCGCGCGCGACGCGGCAGGAGCACCAGCGCTTCTGGCA
>JAYRQX010000951.1:0-1539 GCA_041910415.1 Acetobacteraceae bacterium
GCTCGAGGGAGTTCACTCCCTCGACCTTTCTTCCTGATCCTCCGTGCCTGCCGAGGGCTCATCTGCGACAGCGCCTGACGGCGCGGGCCCCCTGGCGTTGTGACGGTGCGCGCTTCGCGATAGAATCGTCACGATGGTGGCCGAGCCCGCAGAATACGCGATCTTCCCCGAGATGCGGGCGGGAGGATATCCGCGCGGCGACCACCGGATGGACTACATCGTCCGTGTCAACGCGTTGCTGCGGCCGGACATGGTCGTGCTGGATTTCGGCGCCGGGCGCGGCAAGTGGATCCACGACCCCGTGCCCTTCCGCCACTGGCTCGGCGATTTCCGCGGCCGCTGCGCCAAGGTGATCGGCGCCGATGTGGATCCCGCCATCCTGGAGAACCCGCAGGTCGAGGAACGCATCGTCATCCGCCCCGGCGAGAAGCTGCCGCTGCCGGATGCGTCAGTGGACCTCGTCTCCGCCTTCTCCGTCTTCGAGCATATCGAGGACGCCGAATTCTGGGCCGCCGAGCTCGACCGCATCCTGCGGCCGGGCGGCTGGATCTGCGGCTGGACGCCGAACGGGCTGGGCGTGATCGGGATCGGCGCGCGGCTGGTGCCGAAGTCGCTGCACCGGGCTGCGCTGAAGATGCTGGAGCCCAGGCGCGAATCCGAGGACAGCTTTCCGCCGGTCTATCGCATGAACACGCGCGGCGCGCTGCGCCGGCTGTTCCCGCCGGCGCGCTACGAGCACGCCAGCTACCTCTATGACGGGCGGCCCTTCTATCACCTGGACCGCGCCTGGGCGGCCAGGCTGTGGCAGGCGCTGTTCTGGCTGACGCCGCCGCTGTTCAAGCCCTATCTGATGGTCATGCTGCAGAAGCGCGGCGCGCCCGCCGGCGATCCGGCGCCGGCCTGGCAGACCCCGCCATGACGCAGCCGGGGCCCAACGGCGCCGAGATCGCCGTCATCGTCCCGACCTACAACCGCCGCGACGTCGTGCTGCGCTGCGTGGCCGCGCTGGCGGCCCAGCGTGGCGTCGCGGCGGGGCGGATGGAGGTGGTGGTGGTCGATGACGGCTCCACCGACGGCACCTTCGCGGCCCTGGAAGCCGAGGCGGCGCGCCAGCCCATTCCGCTGCGCACCGCGCGCCAATCCAATGCCGGCGCCAATGCGGCCCGCAACCGCGCCATAGCCATGACCCGCGCGCCGCTGCTGCTCTTCCTCAACGACGACAGCATCGCCGATCCTGGCCTTATCGCCGAGCACCTCCGCCAGCATGCCCTGCATCCCGGCGAGGCGGAGGCGGTGCTCGGCGCACTCGCCCCGATCGCCGATCCGCCGCCCGGTCTGTTCGAGACGCTGCATCACGACCACAGGTTCGACACCGCGGCCGAGGGAACGGAACTCGGCTGGACGGCCTTCTACACCTACAACGTCTCGGCCAAGGCCGCTTTGCTGCGGCGCCATGGCGGCTTCGACGAGACGCTGCGCTGGCATGAGGACATCGAGCTCGCGGCCCGGCTGCGGCGCGACGGGCTGACGATTTTCTAC
>JAYRQX010000952.1:0-2920 GCA_041910415.1 Acetobacteraceae bacterium
CGCGGTAGAAGTGGGCGGCGAGGATCCCCAGGACGAGGACCACGGGCAGCAGGCGAAGCGCGATCATGCGGGACTCCGGCGGAAGGGCGCGGGCGACGGGCGGAAGGCCGGGGCATAGACCGGCGCCGGGCGATAGGCCGCGGGCGCGAAGAACGCCGCCGCCGGGGCGTAGCCGCCCCCGTAGTAGCCGCCGCCATAGCCGCCGCCGTAGCCATAGCCGTAGGGCTCGGCGACGCAGGCGGAAAGGCCCACCGTGGCGCCAGCCAGCGCCGCGGCGCGGAGGAACCTGGTGAAGCGGGTGGACATCGAAATCTCCCTGAGGAAGAGACCGGCCCTTGTTGGGGGGTATGGCCGTCTCGCCTCGCAGGATCATTCAACGACGCGGTGGTGGTGGTTCCGCGTCGCGCTGATGGCGACGCGGTGCGGATTGCGCCGGAATGGTGGCGTCAGCGGGGGAGCGGGAATTCATCCAGATAGGGCTGGTATTCCGGCTCCACGTCGATCGCGAGCGAGGACAGCAGCCGCACCACCGCGCAGTAGAAGGCGATGACGACGGTCAGGTCCACCAGCAGCTCGTTGTCGAGATGCGCCTTCAGCGCCTCGACGGTGGCCTCCGCGATCCCGGGCCCCGCCACCACCTCCCGCGCCGCGCGCAGCACCAGCCGGTCGAGCGCCCGGAGGGCCGTCGGCCTGCCTTCGGTGTCCGCGATGATGGCGCGAATGTCGTCCTTCGTGACGCCGAAGCCCATGCCGATCTTGAGGTGGTGCGACCATTCATAGGGCGCGCGCGTCACCCAGCCGACCTGCAGGATCGCCATCTCGCGCAGCCTGGGATCGAGCCTGCTCTTGAAGCGGATGAACTGGCCGAGGCCGCCGAAGGCGCGCGCGGCATTGGGGCTGTTCACCAGCGCGCGGTGCAGCGTGATGCCGCGCTTGAGCAGGTCCTTGTCCTCGTCGGCGAGGTCATCGGCGGTCAGGTACGGCACGCGGGCCATGAGCGTTCTCTCCCGAAGCTGTGGCGGCAGGCTCGCATGGACGCGGCACGCGGGCTACAGCGGGCGGAACGACGCCATGGAGCGCGCATGTTCTACGAACCCCGCCTTGGCCACGGCCTGCCGCACGATCCCTTCAAGGCCATCGTGGCGCCGCGCCCGATCGGCTGGATCTCGACGCTCGATACCGAGGGGCGGCCGAACCTGGCGCCCTATTCCTTCTTCAACGCCGTGCAGTCCCGGCCGCCCATGGTGATGTTCACCAGCGAGAGCATGAAGCACAGCGCCGCCAACGCCATCGCGACCGGCGAGTTCGTGTTCAACCTCTGCCCGCACCGGCTGTTCGACGCCATGAACACCTCCTCCGCCGCGCTCGCCGCCGGCGAGAACGAGTTCGAGGCCGCGTCGCTGGAAACCGCGCCAAGCCGCGTCGTCAGGCCGCCCCGCGTCGCCGCCGCGCCCGCGGCGCTCGAATGCCGCGTCGCGCAGTCCTTCCGCCTGCGCGATGCCGCAGGCCGCGACCTCCAGGGCTGGATGATCATCGGCGAGGTCGTCGGCGTGCACATCGACCAAGCCTTCGTCCGCGACGGGCGCTTCGACACCGCCGCCGCGCAGCCGCTGGCGCGCTGCGGCTACCGCGACTACGCCGTGGTGACCAAGACGTTCGAGGCGCTGCGCCCGACCGATGGCGGCGCCTTCAGCCCCGGCCAGCCGGATCGCTGACCGGGCGAAGGCTCAGCCGACGACCTTGTAGCCCTCGCCCGTCACCGCCGCGGCGAGTTCGTCGCGCGAGAGCATGGTCTGTGCCGTCAGCAGATGGCCTGCCAGATCCACCTGCACCTCGGCATTCGGGTCGCGCGCCCTCACGGCCTTGGTCACGGCCTTCACGCAATGGCCGCAGGTCATGCCCTCGACCTTCAGCGCGATCGTGCTGGCATCCATGCCTCAGGCTCCCTGTGCGAGTTCCTCGAGGATCGGACATTGGGGCCGCATGTCGCCCTGGCAATGGGCGGCCAGGTGCCGAAGGCTGTCGGCCATGGCGGACAGCGCGCGGGATTTTTCCTCGAGCTGCTCGACATGCGACATGGCGAGCCGCTTCACGTCGGAGCTGGCGCGGCCACGGTTGCGCCAGAGCTCCAGCAGCTCGCCCACCTCGGCCAGCGGGAAGCCGAGCTCCCGCGCGTTGCGGATGAAGCGCAGGATGGCAAGGTCCTCCTTGCCGTAGACGCGATAGCCGTTGTCGCTGCGCCGCGCGCAGAGCAGGCCGATCTCCTCGTAGTGCCGGATCATCTTCGCCGAGACGCCGGTTGCGGAGGCGGCTTCACCAATATTCATGTCATTCACCCTTCTGGACGCCAGCGCGCCAACAGCAGCGCGCTGATAAGAACGGAGACGGAGGAAAGCGCCATCGCCGCACCGGCAATGGCAGGCGAGAGCAGCCCGAAGGCCGCGAGCGGCAGGCCGAGCGCGTTGAACCCGAAGGCCCAGGCGAGGTTCTGCCGGATTTTCGTGCGTGTGCGCTTCGCGATGGCGAGCGCCGCGGGGACGAGAGAAGGGTCGGGGCGGAGCAGCGTGAGCCCCGCGGCCTCGATCGCCGCATCGGTGCCGCTGCCCATGGCGATGCCAAGATCGGCAGCGGCGAGCGCCGGCGCGTCGTTGACGCCATCGCCCACCATCGCGACGCGATGGCCCGCGCGCTGCCATTCCGCGACGTGGCGCGCCTTGTCGGCAGGCAGCACCTCGGCGGCGACATCGTCCACCCCGAGGCGCTTCGCGGCGGCCTCGGCGGCGGCGCGGGAATCGCCGCTCAGCATGGCGACGGAAACGCCCATGGCATGCAGCGCGGCCACGGCCTCGGCCGCGCCGTTGCGCGGCGCATCCTCGAAGGCGAACAGCGCCAGGATGCGCGCGCCGCCCGCGAGTTCCTC
>JAYRQX010000953.1:0-5770 GCA_041910415.1 Acetobacteraceae bacterium
AGCCGCGCCGCGACGCGGCCGACGGCATCGCGCGCACGGCCCGCATCAAGCGCCATCCGGCCAGCGAGCAATGTCGCCGGCAGATGCCCGAGGACCATATGCGCGTCGGTGACCGTCGCCTCCTCGCCGCCGCGCCCGTAGCAGGCGGGGCCCGGCACGGCGCCCGCGCTGTCCGGCCCGACCGTGAGCGCGCCAACCCGCGGGATGCGCGCGATGGAGCCGCCGCCGGCGCCGATCGTCACCATGTCCACCATCGGCAGCGAAAGCGGCCAGGGGCCGATCCGCCCGGATTGGGTCAGGCCGATGCGCCCGCCCGCGATCAGGCAGATATCCGCGCTGGTGCCCCCGATATCCACGGTGATGATGTCGTGGATATCAGCCTGTTCCGCGACGAGCCGCGCACCCACGACGCCGGCAGCGGGACCGGACAGCGCGGTCTGCGCCGGCGCGCGGCGGATGAAGGGCGCGCCGGCGACGCCACCGTTTGACTTCATCAGCAGCAGCGGCGCGGCAATGCCGGCATCCCGCAGACGCTGTTCCAGCCGCGCGACATAGGTGGAGACGGCCGGCATCACCGCGGCGTTCAGCACGGTCATCATGCTGCGCTCGTATTCGCGGACCACGGGCAGCACCTCGTGCGACGCCGTGGCCGCGATGCCCGGCGCCATCTCCGCCAGCAGCGCCAGGATGCGCTGCTCATGCATGGGATTGGCGAAGGCGTGCAGGAAGCAGACGGCGATCGCGTCCACCCCCGCGGCGAGCGCCGCGGCAATCGCGCGCCGGGCCGCGTCGTCATCGAAGGGGATGAGCTCCTCCCCCGCGGACCCGATGCGGCCGGGCACCCCGAAGACCAGCGAAGGCGGCACAGGCCGCTTCGGCTTGATCCACGACCAGAGATTGTCGCGCCGCGGCAGGTCGGCACGCCCGATCTCCAGCACATGCCGGAAGCCTTCCGTGGTGAGCAGCGCGGTGCGCGCGACCTTGCCTTCCAGGATCAGGTTTGTCGCGACCGTCGTGCCGTGCAGCACGCGCCCTATCGCCGCACCGGCGCCACCCGCCTCGGCCAGGGCGAGCGAGACGCCCGCCAGGAAAGCCTCGGAGGGATCGTGCGGCGTGGAGGGCGTCTTCGCCGTCCAGGCCTGGCCGCTGGCCGCATCCTGGAGCGTGACGTCGGTGAAGGTGCCGCCGACATCCACGGCGACGATCAGCTCACGCGACGGCATCGCGGTAGCCTCCGCGGTGGAACAGGGCGGCAGCCGGCCGCTGCGCGCGCCGCGTCTGCGTCGCCGCGTGATCGACCACGCCGCCACGGATGGCGACGCCGTAGAGCGACAAGGCCGCCGCCTCGCTGACGAAACCGCCCAGCACATCCTCGCGCACCAGCCCCGGCGGCCGGTCGAAGGGATGGCCCCAGCCGCCGCCGCCGCCGGTTTCGATGCGCAGGATGTCGCCGCGTTCGAGGATCGTGCCGTCGGACAGGGTGGGCAGGGCGCGCTCGCGCGGCGTGCCGGGATTGAGGATGGCGCGACCGGAGCCCGCGTTCATGCCGCCCGCGACACCCCAGGGCGGGTTGCGCACGCCGTCGATGCGGATGGCGAGCATGCCGCGCTCGGCCAGAATTTCGTATTCGCGCACCACGTCGCATCCGCCGCGCCAACGCCCGGCGCCGCCGCTGTCGAGCGCGATGCCGTAGCGCCTCAGGCGCACGGGGTAGGAGAGTTCCATGAACTCCGCGGGATAGTTCTCCTGCGCGACGAAATAGACGGCGTCGGTGCCATCCGCGAAGGGTCGCGCGCCATAGCCGACGCCGATGCCATCGGTGAGCAGGAAAGGCTTGCCGTTGCTGGTGCCGCGCAGCGTCGCGATGACATAGGCCGAATGCGCGGCCGGCGCCTGGCCCGCACGCGCGACGGCGACCAGGCCGTGCAGCGTTGCGAGCAGCCGCATCAGCGTGACCCCCCGCAGCCCGAGCGGCGCCGGCGCGCAGGGCGCCAGAAGCGAGCCCTCGCGCAGCCGGACCTCGTCGATGGCGCGTGGCGCGCCCGCATTCAGTACCTGGCCGGGCTCGCCCTGCAGCAGATAGAGGCCGAGCGCCATGCCCGGAACGTCCGGATGCATCAGCAGGTTCACGGGGCCGGGCGCCTGGTCGTCGGTCTCTGTCGCGTCCAGGATGAAGCGATCCTCCGGCGTGCGCGTCAGCGCCAGGCGCAGCGCGAAGGGGCCGTTGCCCTGCCCATCGGAATCGATCCTGTCGGCGAAGCGCGTCGTGCCCAAGGGGAAGATTGCCTGCAGCTTGGTGCGGACCGTCTCCTCCGTGCGCCGCAGAAGCTGCGCGAAGGCGTCGGCCAGCACAGGCGCGCCGAAGCGGGCCGCCATCTCCGCCAGCCGCCTTTCGCCGAGCCGCACCGCGGCCATCAGCGCACGCGTATCGCCCTGGGATTGCGCCGGGAAGCGGCTGTTGCGCCAGAAGGTGCGGAGCAGATCCTCGTTCGTCACGCCGTCGCGCACCAGGCGCACCGGCGGCACGATGATGCCTTCCTGGAAATGATCCGTCGCATCGGGGCTGAGCGAGCCCGGCCGCATGCCGCCGATATCGGAAAAATGCGCCCAGCCCATGACGAAGCCGATGCGCGCGCCGTCCAGGAAGGCCGGCGCCAGGAAGACCTGGTCGTTGGAATGGGAGACGGCGCCGCGGCTGCCGTAGCAGTCGCTGTACCAGTAGAGATCGCCTTCGCGCATCTGGTCGAGCGGGAAATGCTGCGCGACCGGGCCCACGATGTCGCCGAAGATCGGCAGGTCGCTGCCCACCGTCATGCTGCCGCGCGCATCGAACAGGGCCGTATAGAAATCCTTCTTCTCACGGATGAAGGCGGACATGGCCGTGCGTTCGAGCAGCGCCTCCATCTCGGCCTGCGCCGCACGCGCCGCGCCGCGGACGATCTCGAGCGTGACGGCATCGCAGACGGCCATGCGGCTGGCGCTCCCGGAGTGGCGCGGCCATGGCCGCCGGATGGCGAAATGAAGCGCCGTGCGGGCGGGAGGCGCAAGGGGCGGGCTTAACCCGCGCGCAAAGCCGTCCTAGGCTCGGCCCCGAACAAGACCGGAGATGTGCCGTGGCCGATGTCCTTCCCGTCCTGGATCTGGGTCCGCTGCGCGCGGGCGAGCCCGGCGCGCTGGCGCGCCTGGGCGCCGAGTTGCACGATGCGCTGACGCGCTTCGGCTTCTTCTTCATCCGCAACCACGGCGTGCCCTGGTCCCTGGTGGACCGCACCTTTGCCGAGGCCGAGCGCTTCCATGCCCAGCCGCTCGACACGAAGATGGCCATGCCGTTCAACCAGCACAACATCGGCTACCTGCCGATGCGGGGCGCGACCACGCGCATGAACGCGCTCGGCACCGTCTACAAGCCGAATGCGAACGAGGCGGTCTTCTTCAAGCGCGACCTGCCGGCGGACCATCCCGACGTGCTGGCCGGCAAGCGCTTCCGCGGCACGAACCAGTGGCCGCAGGGTCTGCCCGGCTTTCGCGAGGTGGTCGTCGAATACAGCGGCGCGCTGGAAGGCCTTGGTCTCTCCATGCTGCCGATCTTCGCGACCGCGCTCGGCATGCCCGCCGATTTCTTCGCCGACAAGTTCCGCGACCCGATGTTCACGCTGCGCCTGACGCACTACCCGCAGCAGGATCCCATGACGGCGAGCGAGGAATGGGGCCTGGCGCCGCATGCCGACACCTCCTTCATGACCATCCTGGCGCAGAACAGGGTACCGGGCCTGTCCGTGCGCCTGCCGGGCGGGGACTGGGTGGATGCGCCGGTGCTGGAAGGCTGCTTCCTCGTCAACAGCGGCATGATGCTGCGCCGCTGGACGAACGAGAAGTTTCTGGCGTCGCCGCACCGCGTCACGAACCGCAGTGGCAAGGAACGCTACGCCATCCCCTTCTTCCTCGACGCCAGCTACGACGCGAAGATCGAGGCGATCCCCACCTGCGTGGACGCCACGCACCCCGCGAAGTATCCGCCCTTCACCTATCTCGACTTCATGACCGAGTACACGAGCGCGAATTACGCGGAGCGGCAGAAGGCGAACAAGGAAGTGGAACTGCAGGGCGCCTGATCAGCTCCTGCGTTCCAGAAACGCGATCAGGTCGGCGACGCAGCGCGCGGGCGCGGCGTCGCCGATATTGTGCGGCATGCCGTCATAGGTGATGAGCTCGGCATCCGGGATGCGGTCGCGCATCGTCTCGTACTGGCCGTGGTCGCCGATCGGCTCCTCGCCGGGTGCGACGATCAGCGTGGGGCAGCCGATGCGCGGCAGCTCGTCCACCCAGTCGCGGCTGCTCATATGGGCCACGAAGCGGCCGACCCAGCCGAGGTTGCTGCTGCCGGTCTGGCGGCAGAACCAGTCCACCAGCCCCGGATCGGCGTCGGGCGGAAAGCGGTCCGCGACGCTGGAACGAACAAACGCTTCCAACCCCATCGCGGCCGCCTTCGCCGGCCAGGTTCCCGCCTGGCTGTTCTTCAGCCCCGCCGTGGAGGCGTAAAGCGCCAGCGTCGCCACGCGATCGGGATGCGCCATCGCCAGGCGCTGCCCGACATAGCCACCGGCCGACAGCCCCACGACATGCGCGCGCCTGACGCCGAGATGGTCGAGCAGCCCGACCGCATCCTCCACCAGCCGCTCGACGGTGATCGGCTTGTCCTCGCCGGGTACCTCGGACTCGCCGAACCCCCGCAGATCCTGGCTGATCACCGTGTGGCGCTGCGCAAGGGATGGCAGCCAGCCGAACCAGCGCCGGTAGCAGCCCATGGCGGCGTGCAGCATCAGCACGGGAATATCGGGCGTGCGCCACGGCGGCGTGAAGTCGTCCACGCGCCAGGCGATGCGCACGCCGTCGCTCGCGGTGAAGGCGGCCATGTTGGGCTTGGGCATGGGGCATGTCCTCCTGCTCGCTTGCGGGTCCGCCGCACAGGGCTACGATGATCCGACAGCCGGGACAAGAAAGGCCGACGCCATGACAGGCATCACGCGCAGGATCATGTTCGCCGCGCCCGCCCTGGGCGCAACCGCCGCACAGGCGCAGCCGGCCTTCCCGACACGGTCCGTCCGCATCGTCATTCCCTTCGGCCCCGGCGGCGGCACGGACAACCTGATCCGCGTGATCGATCCGCTCGTCGCGCGCGCGCTCGGCCAGGCACTGGTGATCGAGAACCGCCCGGGTGCGGCGAGCACCGTCGGCACCGAACTCGTCGCGCGCGCGGAGCCCGACGGCTACACGCTGCTGGCGGTGGATTCGACCTTCACGATCAACCCGGGCCTGCTGCCCCAGATGCCCTATGACTCCGCGCGCGACTTCGCGCCGGTCTGCATCCTCGCGAATGCGCCCATCGTGCTGGTGGTGCATCCCTCCGTGCCCGCGCGCACGCTGCAGGATCTGGTGGCGCTCGCCCGCGCACGGCCCGGCTCGCTGAGCTTCGCCTCGGGCGGCAACGGCGCACCGACGCACCTGGCCGGGGAGATGCTGAAATCGGCGGCCAACATCGACATCACGCACCTGCCCTATCGCGGCACGGGTCCGGCGATGAACGACGTCATCGCCGGCCATGTGCCGATGACCTTCAACGGCCTCAGCGCCGCAGGCCCGCACATGCGCGAAGGCCGCGTGCGCGCGCTGGCGGTGACCGGCCCGGCGCGCTCCCCCGCCTTCCCCGACGTGCCGACCTTCGCGGAAGCGGGCCTCGGCGCCGTGGATGTCTATACGCATTGGGGCGTGC
>JAYRQX010000954.1:0-3392 GCA_041910415.1 Acetobacteraceae bacterium
CGTGGTGGTCGTGGGGCCGGGGATGCCGGCGCTCGAACAGGCGGCCGCGCCGCATGGCGTCGCCATCCAGCATGAAAGGTTCGGCACTGCCCATGCGGCGCTGCAGGCCGCGCCGCTGCTGGACGGCTTCGCGGGCGACGTCGCGGTGCTCTACGCCGACAACCCGCTGATACGGCCGGAGACGCTGCGGCGCCAGCGCGCGGCGCGGGCCGAGGCCGACCTGGTGCTGCTCGCCATGCGCCCCGCCGATCCCGGTCGCTACGGCCGCGTGGTGACGGACGCCCGGGGCATGGTGGAGCGCATCGTCGAACATGTGGATGCGGACGAGGCGGAGCGCGCGATCGGTTTGTGCAACGCCGGCGTGATCTGCGCCGACTGGGCGTCGCTGTTGCCTTGGCTGCGCGCCGTGCGCAACGACAACGCCAAGGGCGAATACTACCTCACCGATGTCGTGCAGATCGCGCGTGCTGCCGGAAAGCGCGTCGTCGCGGTGGAGGCGCCCGAAGCCGAGCTGCGGGGGATCAACAGCCGCGTCGAACTGGCCGACGCCGAGGCGCAGGTCCAGGCCGCGATGCGCCAGGCCGCGATGGAAGGCGGCGCCACGCTCCAGCAGCCCGACAGCGTGTTCTTTTCGCATGACACGCGCCTTGGCCAGGACGTGACGATCGGGCCGAACGTGGTCTTCGGACCCGGCGTGACGGTGGAGGATGGCGTCGAGATCCGCGCCTTCAGCCACCTGGAAGGTTGCACCGTGAAGTCAGGCGCGATCATCGGCCCCTTCGCGCGGCTGCGCCCGGGCACCGTCGTCGAGGTCAACGCGCATGTCGGCAATTTCGTCGAGCTGAAGGCCGCCGTGCTGGGCGAGGGCGCCAAGGCCAACCATCTCTCCTACATCGGCGATGCCGATATCGGCGCGGGTGCCAATATCGGTGCCGGCACCATCACCTGCAATTACGATGGGGTGCACAAGCACCGGACCGAGATCGGCGAGGGGGCCTTCATCGGTTCGGACACCGCGCTTGTCGCCCCCGTCCGCGTCGGCGCGCACGCGCTGGTCGGCGCCGGCAGCGTGATCACGGAAGATGTGCCCGACGATGCGCTCGCCGTGGCGCGCGGGCGCCAGGTGACGAAGGCCGGGCGCGGGTTCAAGGGCAAGAAGAAGGGGGCCTGACCCATGTGTGGGATTGTGGGCGTCGTCGGACGCGAAGCGGCGGCCCCGCGCATCCTGGACGCGCTGTGCCGCCTGGAATACCGCGGCTATGACAGCGCCGGCATCGCGACGCTCGTCAATGGCAGCATCGATCGCCGTCGCGCCGAAGGGAAGCTCACCAACCTCGGCGCCGTGCTCGACCGCCAGCCGCTGCCCGGCACGACCGGCATCGGCCATACGCGCTGGGCGACGCATGGCGCGCCCACGGAACGCAACGCGCACCCGCACGGCACCGCGCGCGTCTCCGTCGTGCACAACGGCATCATCGAGAACCACGCGGAACTCCGCGACGAGCTGGAAGCCAGGGGCCAGGTCTTCGAGACCGAGACCGACACCGAGACCTTTGCCCGTCTGGTCGATTGGAACCTGCAGCAGGGCATGGACCCCGAAGCCGCCGCCTCGGCCGCGCTCGCGCGCGTGCATGGCGCCTTCGCGCTCGCCATGATCTTCACGGGCCATCCGCGCACGCTGATCTGCGCGCGCCAGGGCGCGCCGCTCGCCGTCGGCTTCGGCGAGGGCGAGATGTTCGTGGGCTCGGACGCGCTGGCCCTCGCGCCGCTCACGCGCCGCATCGCCTATCTGGAAGAGGGCGACTGGGCCGTCGTCACCGATACGGGCGCACGCTTCCACGACGCGTCGGGCGCCGTCGTCGAGCGTCCGGTGAAGCTCACCGCCGTCTCCGGCGCGGCGACCGGCAAGGGCAACTACCGCCACTTCATGGAGAAGGAGCTGCACGAGCATCCGGTCGTGCTCGGCGACACGCTGCAGCAATACCTGGAATCCTCGACGCGCTCGGTCGCGCTGCCGGACCTGCCCTTCGATGCCGCGACGGTGCCGCGCCTGACCATCACCGCCTGCGGCAGCGCCTATCTCGCGGGCCTCGTCGGCCGCTACTGGATCGAGCAGGTCGCGCGCATCCCGGTGGATGCCGATGTCGCGAGCGAACTGCGATACCGCGATCCGCCGCTGCCCGTGGGCGGCGCCGCCATCCTCATCAGCCAGTCCGGCGAAACGGCCGACAACCTGGCTGCGATGAAGATGCTCCGCGCACACGACCAGAAGATTCTCTCCATCGTGAACGTGCCGGAAAGCAGCATGGCGCGCGAAAGCGACGCGACGGTGCTGACTGTCGCGGGACCCGAGATCAGCGTCGCCTCGACCAAGGCCATCACCGCGCAGCTCGCCGTGCTCGCCTGCCTCGCCATCGGCCTTGGCCGCGCGCGCGGCACGCTGTCGGCGACCGATGAAGCCGCGTTGACAGCCGAGCTTCTGGAAGTGCCGTCCAACGCCGCCGCGGTGCTGGAACGCGACGCCGAGATCCGCGCCATGGCGGCCGAGGTCGCGAAGGCGCGCGACGTGCTCTTCCTCGGCCGCGGCCCGCTCTACCCGATCGCGCTTGAAGGCGCGCTGAAGCTCAAGGAGATCTCCTACATCCACGCGGAAGGGTACGCCGCCGGCGAGATGAAGCACGGCCCCATCGCGCTGATCGACAGCAACGTCCCGGTCATCGCACTGTGCCCAAGCGGCCCGCTCTTCGAGAAGACGGCGTCGAACCTGCAGGAAGCGGCTGCCCGCGGCGGGCGCATCATGGCCTTCACGGACGAGGCCGGCGCGCCGGCGCTGTCGCGCTTCGCCGAGCGGGTCGTGACCCTGCCCCATGCCGGCGCCTTCGCGGCGCCGATCCTGCACACCATTCCCGTGCAGCTGCTGGCCTACCACGTCGCCGTGCTGAAGGGCACCGATGTGGACCAGCCGCGCAACCTCGCAAAATCCGTCACGGTCGAGTGACCAAGCCGCACGGGCGTCTCACGCCCTCGTGGTGGCAGCAGCGGCAACCGGCGCCGCGATCCCTTGTTCAGCCTTTCGGAACCGGTCCGCGGGCAGTCTGTCCGCCGGCCCATTTCGTGGTTGCCTTTGGGGGATGCCGTGCGGAGAGACACGCTGGCGAGGTTGATGAAGGTGCGCGCGATCGGCACGGCCGAGGCGCAGGGTGATGTCGCGCGCAGAGGCGCGGCCCGGCGGGAGGCCGCGGATCGGGCGACGGATGCCGCCCGGCGCGTCGTCTCGGAAGGGACGGATGGCCTGCCCGTCACCTACGGAAGCTGGCTCACCCACCAGCTCGCGCTGCGCCAGCAGCTGCGCGCGGCGGAGGCGGAGGCCGCCGCGCAGGAGGACCGCGCGC
>JAYRQX010000955.1:0-4243 GCA_041910415.1 Acetobacteraceae bacterium
GCTGATGCTGACGCAGACGCGCGCCGAGCACGTGCCCTACCGCAGCGGCGTGGAGGCCCTGACGGCGCTGGTGAACGGCGACGTGCAATTCGCCTTCGACATCGCGGGTCTGCACGGGCCGCAGCATCGCGACGGGCGCATCCGCACCATCATGGTCAGCCCCAACCGCATCAACGCCATGCCCGACATCCCCACAAACACGGAAGCGGGGTTGCCGCAGCTCAAGGCCTATTCCTGGTTCGGCATCTTCGGCCCCGCCGGCGTGCCGGAGCCGATCGTGCAGCGGCTGTCCACCGCCATCGGCGAGGTCCTCGCCGAGCCCGCGATCCGCGACCGGCTGGATTCCGCCGGCATGCCGCCGATGCAGGACTACACGCCCGCGCGCTTCGCCGCCTTCATCGCGGAGGAACGGCAGTTCTGGCTGCCGATCGTCCGTGCGTCCGGCGCGCGCGTGCAGTAGCTCTGCGCGTTGCGCAGTCCCGCACAGGGCATGGCGCCATCCGGCACGATGGCGGGCGGCAGGCGGCGCCGCATCAGGCCGGATCGATCGGCACGATCGGCGCGCCGGCGGCTTCGATCGCCTCGCCGGCCGCGAGCATCAGGTCCTCGCGGTAGCGGCCGCCGACGATCTGCACGCCGACGGGCGTGCCGCCAACCAGGCCCGTGGTCACCGTCAGCCCGGGCAGGCCCATCAGCGGCAGGCCGATCTGCGGCATCTGGGCTTCCATGATGCGGCGGAAGGCCGCGACGCTCTCGATATCCTCCTGGTCCCTGAAGGGCAGTTCGCCCGACACCGGGATGATCGCAACCGGGAAACGTTCGAAGAATTCCATCCACTGGCGCAGGAAGGTGGCGCGCTTCTGCAGCCCGTCCATGAAGGCGTGGAGGTCCGGGTTGGGGCAGAGCGCCTCCATCTGCGCATAGACGAAATTCGCATCTGGATCGTCTTCGCGGATCAGGGCGGCGTTCATCCCGCGGCGCGTTTCCGCCAGCCAGTACAGGGCCTGGATCTGCGCGGGCTCGCGCAGCGGCGGCACATCCGTCTCCTCGACCGTCCAGCCCGCGGCCTCCAGGCGCTTCGCGGCATCGCGCAGCGCGGCTTCGACTTCGGGCACCACCTGCATGCCATCCGGCCGCACGCAGAGTGCGGCGCGCTTCGGCGCTGGCGGCCCTTCCAGCGGCACGCCGACCCACCAGGGGTCGCGGATGTCGCGCGCGCACATCGCAGCGAAGGCGAGCCGCAGATCGGCGATGCTGCGCGCGAGCGGGCCGGAAACGGCCATCACCTGGGCACCGATATGCCGGTCGGGGCCCGTCTGGTTCCAGGCGGGAATGCGCCCGAGGGTCGGCCGTAGCCCGTGGATGCCGCAGGCGTATGCCGGATAGCGCACGGACCCCGCGATGTCCGTGCCATGCCCGATGGCCCCAATGCCCGCGATGGTCGCAGCCCCCGCGCCGCCCGAAGAGCCGCCCGGCGTGATCGCGGGATTGCGCGGGTTCTTCGTATGGCCGTGCAGCCCGTTGCGCGTGAACCAGCGCAGCGAGAAGGCCGGCGTGTTGGTGCGCCCCAGGATCACGGCGCCCGCCTTGCGGAGATTGGCGACGACGGGATTGTCCTGCGTCGCGATCAGGTCCTTCTGGATGCGCAGGCCGTTGGTCGTCGGAAAACCCTTCTGGTCCGCGTTCACCTTGATGGTGACGGGCACGCCGGCGAGCAGGCCGGGATCCTCCCCGCGCGCGATCGCCGCATCCACGCGCGCGGCTTCGGCCAGCGTGTCCTCGGGGCGGTGATCCACCACTGCGTTGATCCTGGGATTCACGGCATCGAGCCGCGCCAGCGCGTCCTTCGCGGCTTCGGTCGCGGAGACCTGCTTTGCACGGATGCGGGCAGCGAGGTCGGTGGCGGACAGGCGCCAGAGTTCGTTCATATCGGCTACTCCAGCCCGGCGGGGCATGTTCGGTGCGGCGCGCAGAATGCGGCTCGCCGCGCGGGGTGCGCAAGCACCCCTCAGCCGAGCGAGACGAGCACGGCACCCGCCGCGATCAGCGCCACGCCCAGCCAGTGCGTCGCGCTGAGATGCTCGCCCAGCAGCACCACGCCGAATAGCGCGACGAGCACGACGCTGAGCTTGTCGATCGGCGCGACGCGGGAAGCCGGCCCCATCTGCAACGCGCGGAAATAGCAGAGCCAGGAGGCACCGGTCGCGATGCCGGAGAGCGCGAGGAACAGGTAGGTCCGCCGCGGCACGGAGCCTGGCGACTGCCACTGCCCGGTGATGGCCAGCAGCAGCGCGGTGACGCAGAGGATGACGATGGTGCGGATGAAGGTCGCGAAGTCGGAATTGACGCCGGCGACGCCGATCTTGGCGAAGATCGCCGTCAGTGCGGCGAAGCCGGCGGACAGAAGCGCCCAGAACAGCCAGGACTGCATCAGCCCGCCCATGCCCTGCTCCTTCGCGTCAGCGCTCCGTGGCGATGCCGGCCTCGTGGATGGCAGCGCCGCGGCGCTGCATCAGCCCGGCAGTTCCAGCACGTTCTTCGACAGGATGTTGCGCTGGATTTCGTTCGACCCGCCATAGATCGTGGCCGGGCGCGCCTGGATGTAGAGGCCGGTCGGGTGCAGGTCCCGGTTGCCCTCGATCGGCTCCATCAGCCCTGCGTTCTCGCCGGCGATTTCCAGCATCGTGTCGGTGATGCGCTGGAAGAGCTCGGTCTGGAACACCTTCAGCATGGAGACGTCGGGGCCGAGCGACTCACCGCGCTTCAGCTTGTCCACGAAGGTGCCATAGAGCGACTTCAGGTCTTCCAGGTCGAGGCGCAGGCGCGAGTACGTATCCTGGAAGGACGGTTCCTCCCACACGCCCATGCGTTCGGCGAGCTGGCGAAGGCGCGTGAGGCTGTAGGCCGACTGACGAGGAGAGCCGAGATAGATGCGCTCAAAGCCCAGCAGGGCCTTGGCCATGTCCCAGCCCTTGTTCAGGGTCCCGACAAGGTTCTGCGCGGGAACGCGGACGTTATCAAAAAAAGTCTCGCAGAACTCGTCGTGCATCTCGAGGTTGATGATGGGCTTCACCGTGATGCCCGGCGTCTTCATGTCCACCAGCAGGAAGGAGATGCCTTCCTGCTTCTTCGCGCCCTTGTCGGTGCGAACGAGCAGAAAAATCCAGTTGGCGTCCATCGCCAGCGTGGTCCAGATCTTCTGCCCGTTCACCACGTAGTGGTCGCCGTCGAGGATCGCTTCCGTGCGCAGCGCGGCCAGGTCGGAACCGGCGTTGGGTTCCGAATAGCCCTGGCACCACACATGCTCGCCCGACTGGATCTTGGGCAGGAAGAACGCCTTCTGCGCTTCCGTGCCGTATTTGATGACGAGCGGCCCCAGCATGATGATACCGTGGTCGTTGCAGCGCGCGCAGCCCCAGCGCTCCAGCTCCTCGGTGAAGATGATCTGCTTGGCGGGCGCCAGGCCAAGGCCGCCGTACTGGCGCGGCCAGGACGGGCAGAGCCAGCCCTTCTCGGCCAGCTTGAAATACCAGGGCTTGTTGTCGTCCCAGTGCAGGCGCTTCGGCGGGTTGCGGATGTCCGCGGGGTAGTTCGCTTCGATCCAGGACCGGATGTGAAGGCGGAAGGCCTCGTCCTCCAGCTGGTTCAGGTCGGTCGTTTCACGGGGTTCGATCGAGAACATCGGTCTGTCTCCCTTCCTGCGCCTACTCTTCGCCTTCCGGCGCCACCGCCATGAAGCGGCGCCGGTGCAGGGCAGCGGAGCCGAAGCGGTTGCTCAGCACCATGCAGGCACGGAGATGGAGGCCGACATCGTATTCGTCGGTGTAGCCGATGCCGCCATGGAGCTGGATGCACTGGCGCGTGACCAGCATGCCCGATTCCGCCGCGCGCGCCTTGGCGCGGGAGACGGCGGCGCGGCGTGCATCGCCCGTGGCGCCGGCATCGAGCGCGGCGGCCCCCGCTTCGACCGAGGCACGGGTCAGCGCGATCTGCACCTTCAGATCCGCCGCGCGGTGCTGCAACGCCTGGAAGGTGCCGATGATCTTTCCGAACTGCTGCCGCGTCTTCAGATAGCCGAGCGTCAGCGCGAAAGCCGCATCCATCAGGCCGAGGATCTGCGCGGGTCGCCTCAGCCCGGCCAGCCGCCCGCACTCCCAGCCGATCACGGCCACCGCCAGCGCGTTGAGCGCCATCATCCACAGGCTGGCCTGCCGCAGCTCCACGGCGCGCAGCGCGGGCCCGA
>JAYRQX010000956.1:0-1885 GCA_041910415.1 Acetobacteraceae bacterium
CGAGGCGGATGTCGCCGGCGCCCCCGGCCTGAGCGCCGCGTTCCGGGACCGGCTGATGCTGAACCCCGCGCGCATCGAGGCGATGGCGAAGGGGCTGGAGGAGGTCGCGGCGCTGCCCGATCCCGTCGGCCGCGTGCTGTCGGAATGGACGCGGCCGAACGGGCTCGTCATCCGCCGCATCGCGCAGCCGCTCGGCGTCATCGGCATGATTTTCGAGAGCCGCCCGAACGTGACGGCCGACGCCGCCGCGCTGTGCCTGAAATCGGGCAACGCCGTGATCCTGCGCGGCGGGTCCGAAAGCACGCGCAGCGCCGCCGCGATCCATGCCTGCCTGGTGGATGGCCTCCGCGCCGCCGGCCTGCCCGAAGCGGCCGTGCAGGTCGCGCCCACGGCGGACCGGGCCTTCGTCGGCGCCATGCTGCGCGCGAGCGGGCTCATCGACCTGATCGTGCCGCGCGGCGGCAAGGGGCTGGTCACGCGCGTGCTGGAAGAAGCACGCGTGCCGGTCCTCGCGCACGCCGAGGGCCTCTGCCATACCTATGTCCACGCCGCCGCCGACCCGGCCATGGCGCGGCGCATCCTGCCGAACGCGAAGCTTCGCCGCACCGGTATCTGCGGCGCGACCGAGACTCTCCTGATCGACGCGGCGCTGGCCCCCGCGCTTCTCCCGCTGCTGATCGCGGATCTCCGCGCCGAGGGCTGCGACTTCCGCGCCGATGCGCGCGCCCGCGCCATCGTGCCGGATCTCACCCCCGCGACGGACGCGGATTTCGCGACCGAATGGCTGGACGCCATTCTCTCCGTTGCCGTGGTGGACGGGATGGACGGCGCGCTCGCCCATATCCGCCGCTTCGGATCGGAGCACACCGAGGCGATCGTGACCGAGGACGCGGAGGCGGCGGCGCAGTTCCTGAATGGCCTCGATTCCGCGGTCGGCCTGTGGAACGCGTCGACGCAGTTCTGCGATGGCGGCGAGTTCGGCTTCGGCGCCGAGATCGGCATCGCGACCGGCCGCCTGCACGCGCGCGGGCCGGTCGGGCTCGAACAGCTCTGCACCTATCGCTACCATGTCATCGGCACCGGCCAGACACGGCCCTAGGCTTTTGCGCGAGCGGGTGCCGTAGCATGCCGGCCGCCCTGCGCCACGCCCTGCTGTTCCTGGCCGCGCTGGTGGCGCCGGAGCCGGCCCGCGCCGCCTGTCCCGACATGGCATCCGTGGCGCGCTTCGCCGAGGCGATCCTGGAACGCCGGTCGCCCCAACCCTATGCGGACCTGACCCTGTCCGACGCACGCTGCGCCCAGGAGAGGCTGATCGCCTTCCTCGCCCAGCCCTGGGGCGATGCGAGGGGCTTCAAGGTCGCGCTCACCGATGCGGAGGCGCAGCGGCGCCACGGCACGACCGAGCCCGTGCGCGGCACGATCTTCCACGCCACCCTGCGCGCGACCTCGCCCGCGCGCCTGCCCGCCCGCTTCGGCGCGGTGCCGCTGATCGAGGCCGGCCTGCTGGTCCGCATCGGGCGTGACGGGATCGCCGGGGCGGGCGATGATCCGGTCGCGATCCTGGAGTTTCTCGACGAGGTCATCCCCTTCATCGAGCTGCCCGACATCGTCTTCGCGCCCGGCACGGCGCCCGGCATCGCCAACTTCATCTCGATCAACGCCGCGGCGCGGCTTGGCGTCGTCGGCGCGCCCATCGCGGTCCAGGCGACACCGGCGCTCGCCCGGGCGCTGGCCGGGATGACCGTCGTGCTCGCCGACGACCGGCGCGAGATCGCCCGCGCGCCTGGACGCGCCATCCTGGGCCATCCGCTGAACGCGCTTGCCTGGCTGGCGCGCGATCTCGGGCGGGAGGGGCGCGCGCTTCGCGCGGGCGACGTCGTCTCGC
>JAYRQX010000957.1:0-4104 GCA_041910415.1 Acetobacteraceae bacterium
ACCGCGCCCAGCCTGCCAGACGCCGCCCATGCGACAGCACGGGGCGCGAAAGCCAAGCCAAGCGCGCGGAGCGCGCGCCGGCGCCTGAGGCCACAAACTATGGCAGCCCGCGAAGCGGGCTGGGAGCGCACGGCGCGACCGCGCCCAACCTGCCAGACGCCGCCCATGCGACAGCACGGGGCGCGAAAGCCAAGCGCGCGGAGCGCGCGCCGGCGCCTGAGGCCAGGAATCACGCAATGATGTCCGGGACGAGCGAGCTTTCCAGCCGTACGATCTCGTCCTTGAGCCGGAGCTTGCGCTTCTTCAGCCGCTGCAGGTGCAACTGGTCGGCCGGGCTCTCGCTCATGCGCGCGATGACCGTGTCGAGGTCGCGGTGCTCGCTCCTCAATTCGTGCAGGCGGCGGAGCGACGCTTCGCGGTCGGGGAGCATGGGGCTGGCGCGGATTTAACTGGCTGTGGTGGAGAAACGCATTAGCATGTCCCTGGGTCGGGCGCACAGATGGCCCGTTGGTGGCCGGGTGCCCGCCGCGCGTCCCCATTCCGGGACCGCAGCACGGAGGGTTTCGCACGCATGTCCACCGAGGCACGGCTTCGCTCCCTTGAAGACCGCCACGGCGCCCTCGACCGCCGAATCGTCGAGGAGGAGATCCGACCGTCACCGGATAGTGAGGAACTCCACCGGCTGAAACGCGAAAAACTGCGGATCAAGGACGAGATGGAGCGCCTCAGGACCGACCGAACGCACTGAACCGGCGCCTGGCCAGCCCAGGAGTCACCCCTTTTCCATCGCGGCCATGCGGCGGCGCATCTCCTCCGCCGTGACGTCCTCGATGTGGCTGGCCAGGTTCCAGACATGGCCGAAGGGGTCGCGGAGCGTCCCGCTCCGGTCGCCGTAGAACTGATTGGCGACCGGGCGGATTTCGGTCGCGCCCGCCGCGATGGCGCGGGCGAAGACCGCATCCACATCCGCGACGTAGAGATGCAGCGTGTGCGACCGACCGGGCCCCTCGGGCGGGCCGACTTGGCCTTCGGGCCAGGGGTCGGAGACCATCATCACGGAACTGCCGATCTGCAGCTCCGCATGGCCGATGCGCCCGTCGGGGCCGGCGAGTCGCAGGCGTTCGATGGCGCCGAAGACGGCGGTGTAGAAGCCGATCGCCTTCTCGGCTCCCTCCACGGCGATGTAGGGGCTCAGCGTCGGATAATCGGCGGGGACGGGATCGACGGACATCGGGCTTGCTCCTGCTGCTGGAGAAACCCGGCCGAAGCGATCCGGTTGCCGCCCCGGTCCCTTACGCAGCGTCCTCGGTCGGGTGCACCACGGCGGGTTCCAGCCCGGCCGAGCGGATCAGCGCGTTCAGGTCCGACTGGGTGCAGAGGCCGAGGATCACGGGGTCCCGCGGCTTGATGTTCGCGCTGTTCCAGTGCGTGCGGTCGCGGACCTTCGCGATCGTCTCCTTGGTCGTGCCCAGCAGCTTGCCGATCTGGCTGTCGGTCAGCGCGCCATAATGGCGCAGCATCCAGGCGATGGCGTCCGGACGGTCGTTGCGCTTGGAAACCGGCGTGTAGCGCGCGCCCTTGCCGCGGCCCTTGGGCACCGGCGTGGTCGCCGCCGCCATGACCAGGCGGGCCGAGGAATCGGCCTCGCACCGGGCGATCTCCTCGCGGGAGACCTGGCCGTTCGCCACCGGATCGTAGCCGATGATGCCCTGGGCCACCTCGCCATCGGCGATGGCCTGGATCTCCAGCGGGTGCATGCCCACGAAATCGGCGATCTGGTCGAAGGTGAGGGAGGTCTTTTCAATCAGCCACACGGCGGTGGCCTTCGGCATCAGGGGCTGGGGCATGTCATGCTTCTCTGCGGGCGGTCAGGGGGGCGCCACGGTTGGTGGCCGGATATAGTGGCGCGGGCGGGCCCGGTCAAAGCCCGTTTGGAGCAGGATGGAAATGGCCTTGATGGACGAGGAGGACCGCCCCAGGCGGCCCGCGCGCTTCCAGCCCGCGGTGCTGGACCGCTGGGATGTCGAGGAATTGCGGGACTACATCGAAAGCTTGAGGACCGAGATCGCCAGGGCCGAGGAGGCGATCGCGGGGAAGCAGGCGCAGCGCGCGGCCGCCGACGCCTTCTTCCGCAAACCCCCTTCGTGATCGGCCTGGTCCGCGACGCGGCCGGGGTGCTCGGCGCGCGCGGGGGCACCATGCTGAAGGCGGTGCTGCTGCCCTGGGGCGTGCTCGTCCTGCCGCCGCTCGCCCTCGCTCTCGGGCCTCGGCCCGGGTCGGGCGTGGAGCAGGCCTTGCAGATGCTGATCGAGACGATCCTGGCGCCGCTCGCGCTCGGCCTGGCGCTGGCGCTGGCGTTGCAGGGCGCGATCCGCGGCCTTGCCTGGCCGCCCGGGCGCGGGGTCCTGCCGCTCACGCTCGTCTTCGGCGTGGCGGTCGCCGTGCTGGCGGTGGCGCAGACGATCGCGGGGATCGCCGTCCTCCAACGGGCCATGGGCGACGCCCCGGCCCTCGACCGCTTCGCGGAGCCCGGACCGGTGACGTGGATCGTGGCGACGCTGCTGACCGAAAGCGTGCTGACGCCGGCCTGCCTGGGTGCGCTCGCGCTGCCGCTGGGGGCGCGCTGGATCGCCGGGCGCAGGCCGGAGCGGAAGCCCTGGGCTGCGCTGACCGCCGCCCTGCTGGTGCTCGGCCTGGCCTGGGTGGCGTTGGTGCGCTTGCCGCTGGGGCCGGTGGCGATGTCGGTGATCGTGATCCTGGCCATGCCGATCGTGCCGATCGGCATCGCCGCGCTGGTCGTGGCGGCGGGCGGGCTGGGGCCGGAGACGGAAAAGCCCGCCCGGGGGTGACCGGGCGGGCTCTCCGGCAGTTTCCGCGTCAGGCCGCGCGGGTGGCCGGGGCCTCGATCGTCGGCTGCGGGCGGATCGCCTGCACCTCGATCCGGCGCGGCTTCAGCGCCTCGGGCACCTCGCGCTTCAGCGCGACATGCAGCAGGCCGTTCTCGAGCTTCGCGCCCTCGACCACGATGTGGTCGGCGAGGACGAAACGGCGCTCGAAGGCGCGGCCGGCGATGCCGCGATGCAGGTAGCGGCGGCCTTCCTCATTGGTCTGCGGCGCGCGGCCGGAGACCGTCAGCGTGTTGTCCTGGGCGGTGATGTCGAGGTCGCCTTCGGAGAAGCCGGCGACGGCCATGGTCAGGACGTAGCGGTCCTCGCCCGTGACCTCGATGTTGTAGGGGGGATAGCCCTGGCCGTCCGACGCCACACGGGCATTGTCCATCAGCCGCGCGAGGCGGTCGAAGCCGATGGCGGAACGGAAGAGCGGGGAGAAATCAACGGCGTTCATAAAGAACCTCCTGCTTGAGCAAGGTCCATTGCACGGCGGGCCGGGACTGGTTGTGGGACCCCGGAAGGCAGTCCCGAACCGACCCGCGCCGAGAGCCCCGTCAGGGCACCCTCTGGCAGCAGGGGAGATGGGGAGAGGGGTGGCGGGGGTTCAAGGGGGGCCGGTCGCCTTGCCCCCACCCCGGCCCTCCCCCGCTCCGCAGGGGAGGGAGTCTCCCTCCCCTGTGAGCAACGCGAACGGGGGAGGGCTGGGGTGGGGGCAAATCGGAGAGCCCGGGTGGGGGTAAATTGCCCCCCGAACGCAGAAAGCCCGCCGGAAGGCGGGCTCTCCATCACCACGCAGCCTGGCTTCGCGGGGACTGTCCCCGCGCCACCTCAGGCCTTCTTGCGCGCGCCGATGCCGGCGAACTTCTTGTTGAACTTCGCGATCTGCCCGCCCGTGTCGATGATGCGCTGCTGGCCGGTCCAGGCGGGGTGCGACTTCGGGTCGATGTCGAGGCGGATGGTGTCGCCTTCCTTGCCGTAGCAGGAGCGGGTCGTGAACTCGGTCCCGTCGGTCATGATGACCTTGATCTCGTGGTATTCGGGATGGATGTCGGACTTCATCGGGGCGCTCGCAAACGACAAGGGCGCCCGGACAGGCCGGGCGCGGAGGGCGGGTTCCTAGGCGAATGTCCGCCCGCGCGCAAGCCCGATCGGTCAGGGCCATCGCAGGCTGAGCGAACGGAACAGGAAGGTCGAGGGAGTGAACTCCCTCGAG
>JAYRQX010000958.1:0-2437 GCA_041910415.1 Acetobacteraceae bacterium
GCCGCGGCGGCTCGATCCCGTGGCGGGGGTGCTGGCGGCGGCGGGGGGCTGGTCGTTCACCGGCCCCGAATACCTGGCGCTGCTGGTGGGCGGGCTGGCGCCGCGCGGGCTGGTCTTGCCCGGCGTGCGGCGCTGGATGGAGGCGCCGGCGGGCAAGACGGTCGCGCCCGGCAGCACGGTCTTCTACAGCCTGGGGCTGCGGCACCGGCCGGCCGGGCGGGGGCTGGTGCATTGGCATGGCGGGAATTGGCAGGTGCGCACGCCGGAGGGCACGGAGGACAGTTCCGGCACCCTCGCGGTGCTGGCGGCCGATAGCAGCGCCTGCTTCGCCTGCTTCCACCCCTATCCGGGGCTGGAGGCGCAGACGGAGCTGGAGCGGGAGCTGCTGCGGATGTGAGGGCGGGTTGGCGCCGGCCGATCACCCGGTCATCGCGTGACGTCGCGCTTGCGTCTTAATAGATGTTCCTGTATTGTTCTCTTTTGCTCTTTGAACCGCTCCATCCGCCGCCACCCTTCCCCTCCCCCAGAAAAAGGAGGGGGCGCGGGGGAGTTCCCTCCCCCGCCCTTGTCTTTTGTCCGAAATCGCCCCGTTTCGTCCCTTCTTCGCGCCCAGGTTGCAGCCCCTCGCCCCGGCGATATGTCCGAAACCGCGCAAGACACCCCCGAAACCGTAAGGCCGTAAGGAAGTAAGGCGCCCTCTTGTCGCCACGGGTCTTCCCTCATATCCCCGGCCGTGCCGAGAAGCCCCGGTCACGGGGCCAGGCCGGAGATGCCCGTCATGACCCCACGCCGTTCCCTCCTTGCCGGCCTGCCCGCGCTGGCCGCCCTGCCTGCCGCCGCGCAGACGCCCTGGCCGCCGGGCCCCGTCCGCGGCATCTGTCCCTTCGCCCCGGGCTCGGCCACCGACACCGTTGCGCGGCTGTTTGCCGAGGCGATGCGCCCGGCGCTCGGCCAGCCGATCGTGGTCGAGAACCGCGCCGGCGCCGGCGGCATGCTGGGTGCGGAGGTCGTGGCCCGCGCGGCGCCTGATGGCATGACGCTGCTCTTCGGCACCAACTCGACCAACGCGGCCGCCAATGCGCTGTTCCGCCGCGTGCCCTTCGACATGGAACGCGCCTTCGTGCCGATCTCCACGCTCTGCACCGTGCCGCTGATCGTCGCCGTGAAGGCGGACAGCCCGCACCGGACGCTGGCCGACCTGCTGACCGCGGCGCGGGCGCGGCCCGAGGGGCTGAGCTATGCGCAGGCCTCCTCCTCCCAGCGCGTCGCGGCCGAGATGCTGGCCTCCATGGCCGGCGTGCGGCTGCTGATGGTGCCCTACCGCTCCTCGCCGCTCGCGGTGCAGGATCTCATGGCCGGGCGCGTCGATGTCTTCGTCGCCGACCAGGCGGTGATCCTGCCGCAGGTCCAGGCCGGTGGGCTGCGCGCGCTGGCCGTGACGCCCAGGGAACGCTCGGCGCAGTTGCCGGACGTGCCGACGGTCGCCGAAGCCGGGAACCTGCCGGCCTATGAGCTGTTCGCCTGGTTCGTGCTGGCCGCCCCCGCGGGAACGCCGGCGCCGATCGTGCAGCGGCTGAACCAGGCGGTCCGCACGGCGACCGACAGCGCGGAGCTGCGCGAGCGGCTCGCGACCGGGCTTGGCATGGCCGTCCGGCCCTCGACGCCGGAGGAAGCGGTCGCCTTCATCGCCGCCGAGACGGTGAAGTGGACCAACGCCATCCGCGCCGCCGGGATCGAGCCCGAATAGGGGCTGTGCGGGGCCGGAAGCGGGAGTAGAATCGGGCGATGTCTGGTCGTACGCAGAATGACGCAGCGGGGGCGAAGCCCGTCGAGAGCCTGAGTTTCGAGGAAGCGCTGGCCGAGCTCGAGGGCATCGTGAAGGCGCTCGAAGGGGGCCAGGGCAAGCTTGAGGAAGCGGTCGGCGCCTATCAGCGCGGCGCGGCGCTCAGGAAGCACTGCGAGGCGAAGCTCGCCGAGGCCGAGATGCGGGTGCAGGCCATCACCGAAGGGCCGGCCGGTCCCGGCCTCAGGGATGTCGAGTAGATGAGCGAGACCGACACGGCGGGCGATCTCCGCCTCGCCATGGCCGATGCGGCGGTCGAGGTGGACGCCGCGCTGGAGACGCTGCTGCCGGCCGTCGAGGGGCCGGAGGCGCGGCTCTTCGAGGCGATGCGCTACGCGGCGATCGGGGGTGGCAAGAAGCTCCGCGCCTTCCTGGTGCTGGAAGGCGCCGCGCTGTTCGCCGTCTCCCGCGATTCCGCGCTCCGGGCCGCGGCCGCCGTCGAGATGCTGCACGCCTACAGCCTCGTGCATGACGACCTGCCGGCGATGGACGACGACACGCTCAGGCGCGGCAAGCCCACGGCGCACATCGCCTTCGACGAGGCGACGGCGATCCTAGCGGGCGACGCGCTGCAGGCCCAGGCCTTCTTCACCA
>JAYRQX010000959.1:0-7306 GCA_041910415.1 Acetobacteraceae bacterium
CGAAGCGCTGCTCTCCGCCGTGCCGGTGCCGATGCCCGGCGCGCAGCGGGAACGCATCATCCTCAAGGGCGACGTGCCCTCACCCATCAACCCGCCCAAGGGCTGCCGCTTCCACACGCGCTGCCCCTACGCCTTCGACCGCTGCCGCTCGGAAGAGCCGGTGCTGCGGGAGACGGATGGCGAGCACTGGGCGGCCTGCCACCTCCACGACAGGCCGGATGCGGAAAATCCGCTCGCAGGCAACAAGGGCGCTGCCGTCCTCGCGGTATGACCTTGCGCGGCCACGGTCGCGCGCCATGTGCAACACTTGACGGCGCCCGGCGCGCGAGGCGAGGCTAGTGCCAATCGCCTCGCCCGAACCGGGCGACGGCGGTCCAAATGCACTTGGGAGGCTCGAACATGCCGCAGGTCACGCTGACGGTGAACGGCACGCAGCACACGGTGGATGTCGAGGCGCGCACGCTGCTGGTCGAGCTGCTGCGCGAGAAGCTCCGCCTGACCGGCACGCATGTCGGCTGCGACACCAGCCAGTGCGGCGCCTGCGTCGTGCATGTGGACGGGGAGAGCGTGAAGTCCTGCACGACGCTCGCCGTCGCGGCCAATGGCGCGAAGGTCACGACCATCGAAGGCCTCGCCAAGGCCGACGGCACGCTGCACCCGATGCAGGAAGCCTTCCGCGAATATCATGCGCTGCAATGCGGCTTCTGCACGCCGGGCATGGTCATGAGCGCCATCGACCTCGTGCAGAAGAACCCGCAGGGGCTGACCGAACAGCAGATCCGCGAGGGGCTGGAAGGCAATCTCTGCCGCTGCACCGGCTATCACAACATCGTCAAGGCGATCGCCGCCGCGGCGGATGTGATGCACGGCAAGCGAGCCGAGATCGCCCGCGCAGCCGAGTGACGGGCGCAAGCCCTCCAGCGAACATCGGACCCGGCGCCACGCCGGGCCAACGGGATCGAGCCTTCAGGGAGGCCGTGCAATGAACGTGGTGACGCCATTCGAGGGCATCGGCGCCAGCGTGCGCCGCAAGGAGGATTTCCGCTTCCTCCAGGGCTGCGGCAACTACACCGACGATGTGAACCGCCCCGGCCAGGCGCATGCCTGGATCCTCCGCAGTCCACACGCGCATGCGGCGATCAAGGGTATCGACAGCGCGGCGGCGGCGAAGATGCCGGGCGTGCTCGCGATCTTCACCGGCGCCGACATGGCGAAGGACGCCATCGGCGGCCTGCCCTGCGGCTGGCAGATCCACAACAAGGACGGCTCGCCGATGGCCGAGCCACCGCATCCGGTGCTGGCGCAGGGCAAGGCGCGCCATGTCGGCGACCCCGTCGCGGTGGTGATCGCGGAGACGCGGTCCCAGGCGCGCGATGCGGCCGAGGCGGTCGCGGTGGATTACGACGTGCTCCCCGCCGCGGTGACGATGGCGGATGCGCAGAAGGCAGGCGCGCCGGCGATCCATGACGGCGTCGCGGGCAACCTCTGCTACGACTGGCATATCGGCGACAAGGCCGTGGTGGACGCGGCCTTCGCGGGCGCGGCCAAGGTCGCGAAGCTGGAGCTGGTCAACAACCGGCTCATCCCGAACGCGATGGAACCGCGTGCGGCTGTGGGCGACTTCGACCGCACGACGGGTGAATACACGCTGATCACCACCAGCCAGAACCCGCATGTCATCCGCCTGCTGATGGGCGCCAACGTTCTGCACATCCCCGAAAGCAAGCTGCGCGTGATCGCGCCGGACGTGGGTGGCGGGTTCGGCTCGAAGATCTATCACTATGCGGAAGAAGCCATCGTCACCTGGTCGGCCGGCAAGCTCGGCCGCGCGGTGAAGTGGACGGCGGATCGCTCCGAATCCTTCATGAGCGACGCGCATGGGCGCGACCACGTCTCGACCGCCGAATTCGCGCTGGACGCGCAGGGAAAGATCCTGGCGCTGCGCGTGCACACCCAGGCGAACATGGGCGCCTATCTCTCGACCTTCGCGCCCTGCGTGCCGACCTATCTCTACGCCACGCTGCTCGCCGGCACCTACACGACGCCGGTGATCTATGCCGAGGTGAAGGCGGTCTTCACCAACACCGTGCCCGTCGATGCCTATCGCGGCGCCGGCCGGCCGGAAGCGACTTTTCTTCTTGAACGCCTGATGGACGTGGCGGCGAAGGAAACGGGGCTCGATCGCGTCGAGATCCGGCGGCGGAACCTGATCCAACCCGACCAGTTCCCCTACCAGACGCCGGTTGCGCTGCAGTACGACAGCGGCAACTATCAGGCCACGCTGGACCAGGCGCTCAAGACCGCGGACTGGGCGGGCTTCGCCGCGCGCCGCGCGGCGAGCGCCAAGGCCGGCAAGCTGCGCGGCATCGGCGTTTCCACCTATCTCGAAGCCTGCGGCATCGCGCCTTCGGCGGTCGTCGGTTCGCTCGGCGCGCGCGCGGGTCTCTATGAGGTCGGCACGATCCGCGTGCATCCGACGGGCAGCGTGACCGTGCTCACCGGCGCGCACAGCCACGGCCAGGGGCATGAGACCACCTTCGCGCAGCTCGTCGCCGACAAGCTCGGCGTGCCCGTCGCGCAGGTGGATGTCGTGCATGGCGACACGGCGAAGGTGCCCTTCGGCATGGGCACCTACGGCTCGCGCAGCCTCGCGGTCGGCGGATCGGCGATGGAAAAGGCGATGGACAAGATCATCGCCAAGGGCAAGCGCATCGCCGCCCATCTGATGGAAGCGTCCGTGGACGACATCGAGTTCGAGCGCGGCACCTTCCGCGTCGCGGGCACGGACAAGACCAAGGCGCTGGTGGACATCTCGGTGGCCGCCTATGTGCCGCACAACTACCCGATCGAGGAGCTGGAGCCGGGCCTCGAGGAGACTGCCTTCTACGATCCCAAGAACTTCACCTATCCCGGCGGCTGCCACATCGCGGAGGTCGAGATCGACCCCGAGACCGGCAAGGTCACGCTGATGAACTTCACGGCGGTGGACGATGTGGGACGCGTCATCAACCCCATGATCGTCGAGGGCCAGGTGCAGGGCGGCATCGCGCAGGGCGTCGGCCAGGCGCTGCTGGAGAGCTGCGTCTACGATGCGTCGGGCCAGCTGCTCTCGGGCAGCATGATGGACTACACCATGCCGCGCGCGGACGACCTGCCGCCGGTCGGCGTCGCCACGCACGCCACGCTCTGCACGCACAACCCGCTCGGCGTGAAGGGCTGCGGGGAGGTGGGCGCCATCGGCTCCCCGCCCGCGGTCATCAATGCGGTGGTGGATGCGCTCGGCGCCTATGGCGTGACCCATGTGGACATGCCTGCGACCCCAGCCAAAATCTGGTCGATCATCAACAGCGGCCGCCCGATGGCGGCGGAATAAGGGGCACCAGACGATGTATGACTTTGCCTACCACAAGCCCTCGACCGTCGCGGATGCGGTGAAGCTGCTGGCCGATCCCGATGCGAAGGCCGTCTCCGGCGGCCACACGCTGATCCCTGCGCTGAAGCACCGGCTGAACAAGCCCTCCGCGCTCGTGGATCTCTCCGGCATCGCGGAGCTCAAGGGCATCAGGCGCCAGGGGAACGCCATCGTCATCGGCGCGCTGACCCGCCATGTCGAGGTGGCCAACAGCGCCGAGGTGAAGGCCGCCATCCCCGCGCTCGCCCACATGGCCGCGCATATCGGCGACATCCAGGTGCGCAACCGCGGCACGATCGGCGGCTCGGTCGCCAACAACGACCCGGCGGCCGATTACCCCGCCGCCGTTCTCGGCCTCGGCGCCACGGTGCAGACATCGAAGAGACGAATCGCGGCGGATGATTTCTTCCAGGGCATGTTCACGACGGCGCTCGAGCCCGACGAAATCCTCGTGGCGATCGAGTTCCCGATCCCCGAGAAGGCCGGCTACGCCAAGATGAAGAACCCGGCGAGCCGCTACGTCATGACCGGCGTCTTCGTGGCGAAGACCGGCGGTGCGGCGCGCGTCGCGGTGAACGGCGCGGCACCCTGCGTCTTCCGCCAGGCGGAGATGGAAAAGGCGCTCGGCGCCACCTGGTCGGAGGCTTCGGTCGCCGGCGTGAAGCAGTCGGCCGATGACCTCAACAGCGACATCCACGCCAGCGCCGAGTACCGCGCGCATCTGGTGACCGTGATGGCCAAGCGCGCGGTCGTCGCCGCCGGCTGACCAGGCGCCCAGGCAGGGGGCAGGGAAGGCGGGGCTCCGGAAGGGGCCCCGTTTTTTCATGCGCGCTGGACCGCGCCCCGTCATCGCGCGACCATCGCCCCGCCACGAGGGACCCAGCCGCATGACCCTGGACGACCCGGCCGTGATCGCCGAGGCGCGCGCCGTCTTCGACCGCTACGAGGACGCGCTGATGAACAACCGCACCGAGGTCCTGGACGAGATTTTCTGGCAGGATTCCCGCACCGTGCGCTTCGGAATCACGGAAATCCTGTACGGGCATGACGCGATCCGCGCCTTCCGTGCCCAGGTGAAGAGCTACGCGCCGCGCATCCAGCGCAAGGTGCACATCACGAGCTTCGGCCAGGATTTCGCCTGCACGCATCTGGAATACGAACGCGTGGGCACCGGGCTGGTGGGGCGGGAGACCAAGATCATGGTGCGCCTGCCGGATATCGGCTGGCGCGTCGTCTCGGCGCATGTCTCGCTGCTGGCCGCGGGCGATCCCGGCCGTGCCATGAAGGCCTGAGGGTTCCATAAGGGACAGAAGGCCGAATTGCGCCGCAGACCTGCCGGGACGGAAGGGCGGCGCCGGTTTTCCCGTCCATTGATGTCCCCAGCCGGACATTCCATCGCTGCCCGGCGTGGGAACCATCGCCCAAAAGAAGGAGGGGGTCTGGGGGAGTTCCCTCCCCCGGTCTATCCTGTGCCCCGTGGTTGTTGGGGGAGACGCGCATGCCCGCGCCCGTCGTCGAGTGTTTCTACACCTTGTCCTCGCCCTGGATGTACCTCGGCGCGCCTGAGCTGAACGGCATCCTCGCGCGGCATGGCGCGAAGCTGGTGCTGCGCCCCTATGATTTCCGCCTGGTGGTACCGCATACGGGCGGCATCCCGCTGCGCACGCGCCCCGGCGCCCGGCAGGACTACCACGCGCTGGAACTCGACCGCTGGCGCCGGCACCTGAACCTGCCGCTGAACCTCAAGCCGAGGCACTACCCGCCGACCGACCAGCGCCCGCCGGGCCGCATGGTCATGGCCGCGCAGTCGCGCGGGCTGGATGCGATGCGGCTCTCGCACGCGATCCTCCGCGCGCTCTGGGTGGAGGAGAAGGACATCGCCGACCCGCGCACGCGCATCGCCATCGCGGACGCCGAAGGCATGCCGGGCGCCGCGCTGCAGGCCGAGGGGGATTCACCCTCGATCGAGGCGGAGTGGGAGAGGAACAACCGCGACGCCATCGCCCGCGGCGTCTTCGGTGCGCCGACCTTCTTCTGCGGCGATCTCTGGATCTGGGGCCAGGACCGGCTGTTCTTCCTCGACGCATACCTCTCGGGCAAACCCGTGCAGTCCGGGCCGTCGAAGGTCATCGCCAGGGAGCGCGCCTCGTGAGCCGCCATGTCGCCATCATCGGATCAGGCATCGTCGGCGCCTGCAGCGCGATCGAGGCGCTGCGCGACGGGCACCGCGTGACCATCGTCGATCCCGGTCCGCCCGGCGGCGAGCAGCAGGCCTCCTACGGCAATGGCTGCTGGCTCAGCCCGCAATCGGTCATTCCCCCCGCCGTGCCCGGCCTGTGGAAGAAAGTACCGAAATTCCTGGCCGACCCGCTGGGGCCGCTCGCCATCCGCTGGGGCTATTTTCCGCGCGTGGCACCCTGGCTGCTTCGCTACCTGCTCGCCGGCTGGACCTGGGAGAAGGTGGAGCAGGCCGCGCGCGCGCTGCGCCCGCTGGTCGAAGGCGCGCCGGCGCTGCACAAGGCGCTGGCTGACGAGGCCGGTGCCGGGCATCTGATCGAACAGCGCGGCCTGATCTACATCTTCCCGACCAAGGCGGATTTCGAAGCCGAGCGCATGGCCTGGGAAATCCGCCGCCGCGTCGGCGTGACATGGCTCGAGCTCGACGCCGACGAGCTCCGCCAGCGCGAGCCCGAGCTCGACCGCCGCTACACCTTCGCCCTGATGATCGAGGAAGGCGGGCACTGCATCGATCCCGGCGCCTATGTCGCCGCGCTGGTGGCGCATGCCGAGGCGCTCGGCGCGCAGCGCGTCACCCAGGCCGCGACGGGCTTCCGCATCGAGGGCGGGCGGCTCAAGGCCGTCACCACGGCCGGGGGCGAGATCGCCTGCGACGCCGCGGTGATCGCGGCCGGCGCACATTCCAGGGCGCTGGCCGCGGCGGCCGGCGACCGCGTGCCGCTGGAGACCGAGCGCGGCTACCACGCCGTGGTCTCGGACCCCGAGACCGGGCCGCGCCACGGGCTGATGCCCTCCGACGGCAAGATGTCCATCATGCGCACGCCCCAGGGCCTCCGCTGTGCCGGCCAGGTGGAGATCGCCGGGCTGGACGCCGCGCCGAACTGGAAGCGCGCAGAGATCCTGCGCGACCACTTGCTCAGGACCTTTCCGGGACTCCCGAAATCCCTGCCGCCGGAGCGGGTGAAGGTCTGGATGGGCCATCGCCCCTCCATGCCCGACGGCATGCCCTGCCTGGGTCCCGCGCGCGCGAGCGGCGACGTGATCCATGCCTTCGGCCATGGCCATACCGGTCTGGTGGCGGGGGCGCGGACCGGGCGGGTCGTCGCCCAGCTGTTGGGCGGGCGGGAGCCGGAAATCCCGATCGGCGCCTTCGCCGCGGCGCGCTTCGGCTGAGCGTCCCGCGCCGCGGGCGGCAGCCCGATTCGAAGGCATATCCCCGCGATGTTGCGGCTAGCGTATTTTTTTACTCGCCAGCAAGGGGACTCCAATGCCATTCTGGCAAATAGCGGCCTCGCATCCCGTGCGGCCGTGTGTTGCGCATGGACAGAAGAGCAAGTGTTTCCTGAGAACGAAAGCCAGGGTGGCGAGGGGCCGATCGAGGCCGAGGTGAAGTGGTACAACGGGCGCAAGGGCTTCGGCTTCGTGCTCGGACCGGATGGGCAGGACGTATTCTTTCACGCCTCGGCGCTGACCGCGGCGGGGATCGAACCGCCCGACAGCGGCGACAAGCTGGTCTGCGAAATCGGCACGGACCGTCAGGGCCGCCGGCTGGTGACGCGCATCGTCGAGCTGAAGCGCGGCGAGGGCGGCGGGGCCCGCCCGCCGCGCCGCGAGTTCGGCGACCGTCCGCCGCGCCGTGACTTCGGCGGGGGCGGC
>JAYRQX010000960.1:0-10515 GCA_041910415.1 Acetobacteraceae bacterium
CGTGCTGCGCTGGTCCCGCGTGGGGCCGCCATAGCCATGGGACCAGATGATGACACCCTGCGCTTCCGCCGGGCCGTGCCGGTACAGGAAGGGGGCGGAGCGGAAGGGGCCGATGGTGACGCCCTGTGGCGCGACGTGCGGCGTGCCCTCGGGCGCACCCAGCACGGTGCCGTCCAGCGCCGCGATGCGGCAGGTCATGCCGGGCCGCAGGGCGGCGGCGTCGCGGTCGCAGCCCTCCTGTGCGGCACGGCGCGCGGCCTCCGGGCTCGGCTGGCCGCTGACGAAGCGCCAGACATTGCGCCCATCGGGCAGGGTGGCATAGGCGAAGGCGGCGTGCGGCGCGGCGCCCCGGTAGTGCTGCGTCCAGCCGGTCGCCAGGCTGGGGCCGCTCCGGATGCCAAGGGCGCCCACGGAAAAGACCTGGCGGTAGCTCTCATAGTCGTCGACGCCATCCGTCGCCGCGGCCGGGCAGGCCAGCGCCGCGGCAAGCGCCAGGAATGCGACTGTGAGCCCCCAGCCCCCCCGTGCCATGGTCCGATTCGTCCTCGCGCCCTTTGCAGCCCGCCCCGCGGGGATTAAGCACAGCGCCGAACAACTTGTCCCGACCTATCCGCACGATGAACGAAACCGTTGCCACGGCGGCCCGAGACCGGGCCCGCTACGATTTCCAGGCCGCCGAGCCGCGCTGGCAGGAGGAGTGGGACAGGCGCGCCTGCTTCGCCGTGCCCGACGTGCCGCCGGAAGACGCGAAGAAATACTACGTGCTCGAGATGTTCCCGTATCCGTCCGGGAAGATCCATATGGGCCATGTCCGCAACTACACGCTGGGCGACGTGGTCGCGCGCTACAAGCGCGCGCGCGGGCATCTGGTGATGCACCCCATGGGCTGGGACGCCTTCGGCTTGCCGGCCGAAAATGCGGCGCGCGAGCGCGGCATCCACCCGGGCGCCTGGACCTACCAGAACATCGCCAACATGCGCGACGAGTTGAAGCGCATGGGCCTGTCGCTGGAATGGGCGCGCGAATTCGCGACCTGCGACGCGGAATACTACGGGCAGCAGCAGAAGCTCCTGCTCGATTTCGCCAAGGCGGGGCTGGTCGAGCGGAAAGAAAGCTGGGTCAATTGGGACCCCGTGGACGGCACGGTGCTGGCGAACGAGCAGGTGATCGACGGTCGCGGTTGGCGGTCCGGTGCGCTGGTCGAGAAGAAGAAGCTGTCGCAGTGGTTTCTCAGCATCACGAAATATGCGCCGGAGCTGCTGGAGGCGCTGGGCGGCCTCGACCGCTGGCCCGAGCGCGTGAAGCTCATGCAGTCCAACTGGATCGGCCGCAGCGAGGGCGCGCGGGTTCGTTTCAGGCTGGCGCAGAAGCAGGCCGGGATGGAGGAGGTGGAGGTCTTCACCACCCGCCCCGACACGCTGTTCGGCATGTCCTTCCTGGCCGTCGCGGCCGAGCATCCGCTGGCCGCCGCGGCTGCCGCAGTCAATGTGGACGCCGCCGCCTTCGTCGCGGAATGCCGGCGCATGGGCACGTCGGAAGCCGCGATCGAACAGGCGGAGAAGCGCGGCTTCGACACCGGCTTCAAGGTCGTGCACCCCTTCACGGGGAAGGAGTTCCCGGTCTGGATCGCGAATTTCGTGCTCATGGAATACGGCACGGGCGCGATCTTCGGTTGTCCCGGCCATGACGAGCGCGACTTCGAATTCGCGACCAAGTATGCGCTGCCCATCCTGCCGGTCGTGCTGCCGCCAGGTGCCGATCCCGCGACCTTCACGCTGGATGGCAAGGCCTATACGGATGACGGCACGGCGTTCAATTCGGGCTTCCTCGACGGCCTCGCCGTTGCGCAGGCCAAGCGTGGCGCGATCGAGGAACTCGAAAAACGCGGCCAGGGCACGGGCGTGGTGAATTGGCGCCTGCGCGACTGGGGCGTTTCCCGCCAGCGCTACTGGGGCTGCCCGATTCCCTTCATCCACTGCGATGATTGCGGCGTCGTGCCCGTGCCCGACGACCAGCTTCCCGTGACGCTGCCGGAGGACGTGGACTTTTCGCGTCCCGGCAACCCGCTGGACCACCACCCCACCTGGAAGCATGTCGCCTGCCCGGCGTGCAACAAGCCGGCACGGCGCGAAACCGACACCTGCGACACCTTCGTCGATTCGTCCTGGTATTTCGCGCGTTTCTGCTCGCCCCGCGCGGCTGAGCCGGTGACGCGCGCGGCGGTCGATGCCTGGCTGCCGGTGGATCAGTATATCGGCGGCATCGAGCACGCGATCCTGCATCTTCTGTACTCGCGCTTCTTCTCCCGCGCCATGCAGGCGACGGGGCACCTGAATGTCTCGGAGCCCTTCGCCGGCCTGTTCACGCAGGGCATGGTGCAGCACGAGAGCTACAAGGGCGCCGATGGCCGCTGGCTCTATCCCGACGAGATCGAGTTCAACCTCGCCGCCGACGGCAGCCGCACAGCTCATGTGAAGGGGGCCAACGAGCCGGTGACCATCGGCCGCGTCGAGGCGATGTCGAAATCGAAGCGCAACACGGTCGATCCCGGCGCGATCATCGCGAAATACGGCGCCGACACCGCGCGCTGGTTCATCCTCTCCGACAACCCGCCCGAGCGCGACATGGAGTGGACGGAAAGCGGCGTCGCCGGTGCCTACCGCTTCACCCAGCGCCTGTATCGGCTGGTGGAAGCCACCCTGCCCGCATTGCCGGTGGCCGGCGCCACGCCCGCGCTGCTCGCCTCGGCCGAAGGTGAGGCGAAGACGCTGCGCAGCACCACGCACCGCGCCATCGCCGCGATCACCGAGGCGCTGGAAAGTTTTGCCTTCAACGTCGCCGTCGCGCGCATCTACGAATTCGCCAACGCGATCGACGACGCGAAGTCCCTGACCGGTGACGCCGCCGGCGCCGCGCGGCGGGAAGCGGCGGAAGCGATCGTGCGCCTCTCCGCACCCATGATGCCGCATCTCGCGGAAGAACTCTGGTCGCTGCTGCGCCCGGGCTCGGCTGACCTCGTCGCGCAACTGCCCTGGCTCGATGCCGACCCGGCGCTGCTGAAGGCGACGACGATCAAGCTCGCCGTGCAGGTGCTGGGCAAGCTGCGCGCGACCATCGAGGTTCCGGTGGACGCCGACGAGACAGCGGTCTTTGCTCGCGCCGAGGCGGAGGAGAACGTGCAGCGTGCGATCGGCGGCAAGCCCATCCGGAAGCGCATCCATGTCCCCGGCCGGATCGTCAACTTCGTTGTCTGACCGAACCGCCCCCAGCCCCCGGGTGAACGCCCTGGCGTTCACCCTGCCCGCCCCCGTTCCGCCGGAGAGAGGAGGCTCGCTCCCGCGCCGCGCCGCCCTCTCCTCCCTCGGCCTCTCCTTGCTCGCCGCCTGCGGCTTCGAGCCGCTCTACGGGCAGCGCGAAGGCTCGATCGGGGCGCGCGCGGCGACCGAGCTCTCCAAGGTCCGCGTCGCACCGATCAGCGAACGCAACGGCGTGCTACTGCGTCGCGCGCTCGAAGACCGGATCCGCACGGGGCCGGAGAGCGCGACGCTCTACGAGTTGCGCTGCGGCCTGACCTTCGGCCTCGATATCCAGGGCTTCCGCCAGGACGGCACGCCCAGCCGCGTGCGCTACACGGGGACGGCCAGCTGGTTCCTGTTCAACACGACACAGCCCCCGCGCCTGGTCGCGAGCGGTGTCGAGCGCACCATCGATGCCTTCAACATGCCGGAGAATCAGTTCTTCGCCGCCGATGCCTCCCGCTACGCCATGGAACAGCGGCTGATCGACCAGCTCGCGCAGGATATCGTGGAGCGGCTCGCGCTCGCGCTCGGCAGCCGCAGCCGGCAGCAGGACCAGGCGCGGAGCTGAGCGCGTGAAGCTCGATGCGCGCCGCATCGGGGGTTTCCTGGCCGCCCCTGGCGATGTCCGCGTGGTGCTGGTGCATGGCGAGGATCTCGGCCTGGTGCGCGAACGCGCCGAGGCGCTGATGGCCGCGGTCGCCGAGGGCGACAGCTTCCGCCTGGTGGAGATCGCGCGCGAGCAGGCGCAGAAGGATACGGGGCTGCTTGCCTCGGAAGCCGCGACCCAGGCGCTGACCGGCGGGCGTCGGCTGGTGCGCGTGCGCAACGCGACCGACGGCATGGCGAAGGCAGCGCAGGAGGCGCTCGCCGGCCCGGGCCCTGGCCTCGTGCTGCTCGAAGCGGGGGATCTGCAGGCCAGGGGGGGCCTGCGCAAGCTGCTGGAAGCGGCCGACGGCGCCGCCGTCATTCCCTGCTACCCCGAACGCGGCGCCGAGCTCGCGGGGTCCATCGGCCGCGTGCTGCGGGAACGCGGCGTGACCGCCGACGGCGCCGCCGTGGAGTGGCTCGCCGCACGCCTCGGCGAGGATCGCATGATCATGCGGCGGGAGCTCGAGAAGCTTTCTCTGTTCGTCGGTCCGGGCGGCCGGGTGACCGAGGAGGACGCCATGGCCTCGCTCGCGGAAGGCTCCGCGCTCGACGTGGAAGCCGCGCTCTCGGCGGCCGTGGCGGGCGATGTGGCGACCGCGGATCGTGCGCTGGACTCCGCCATGGCCGAAGGCGCGGCCTCCGTGCAGATCGTGCGCGGAGCGATGCGGCATATCCAGCGCCTGCACCAGGCGCGCGCGGCGATGGAAGCCGGCGCGCCCCTGAAGGCCGCGGTGGACGGGCTGCGCCCGCCGGTCTTCTTCAAGGTCCGGCCTGCCTTCGAACGCGCGCTCTCGCTGTGGTCGCTGCCCGCGCTGGAAGCGGCCGGCCAGGCGCTGCTGGAAGCCGAGCGGCGCACCAAGACAACAGGCATCCCCGACGAGACCATCGCGCGCGCGGCCGTGATGTCGCTGGCGCGCGAAGCGGTGCGGGCGCGGCGCGGCTAATCCTCCCCCGCGCGGCGGAACGGCGAGAGTTCCGAGAGCGCCTCCATCTCCCTGAGCATCGCGGGTCGTTCGCGCGCCAAAAAGTCACCCACGGCACGGCGCAGGCCGCCATGCTCGATCCAATGCGCGCTGTACGTGGGCACGGGCAGGTAGCCGCGCTGGATCTTGTGCTCGCCCTGTGCGCAGGCTTCCACGCGCGGAATGCCGTGCGCGATCGCGAAATCCATGGCCATGTAGTAGCAGAGTTCGAAATGCAGGAAGGGCACGTCCACCACCGCGCCCCAGTTGCGGCCGTAGAGCGCGTCCTCGCCCACCAGGTTCAGCGCGGCGGCGACGGGCTCGCCATCCCGCTCCGCCACCATCAGCACCACGCGGTCGCCGAGCCTCTCGCCCAGCATCGGCCAGAACCTCGCGGTGAGATACGCGCTGCGCCCCCACTTCTTGTCCGTGGTGGCCTTGTAGAAGCGATGGAACGCCGCCCAGTGCTTCGCGGTGATGGCGGTGCCCCGCAGCGCACGCAGCGTCAGGCCGCTCGACTGCACGTCGCGCCGCTCGCGCCGGATCGCCTTGCGCTTGCGTGACGACAGGGCGCCCAGGAAATCGTCGAAGCAGGCATAGCCGGGGTTGGACCAATGAAACTGCGTCCCCAGGCGTTGCAGCCACCCCGCCGCGCCCAGCGCCTCCCACTCCGCCGCCTCGCAGAAGGTGACGTGGACGGAGGAGCAGCCGATCTGCCCGCAGGCCTGCGCCAGCCCCTGCGCCAGCGCCGCGACGGGCGCGCCCCTCATCAGCAGCCGTGGGCCGGGCACAGGGCTGAAGGGCACGCTGACCTGCAGCTTCGGGTAGTACTGCCCGCCCGCGCGCTCGATGGCGTCGGCCCAGCCATGGTCGAAGACATATTCGCCCTGGCTGTGGCTCTTCGCATACATCGGCGCGCAGCCGACCATCTCGCCCGCCTCGTCGCGCAGCACGGCGTGCTGCGGCAGCCAGCCGCTTCTGTCCACCGCGCTGCCGCTGTCCTCCAGCGCCGCGAGGAAGGCGTGGCTGACAAAGGGATTCTTGCGCGTTGCGCAAGCATCCCACTCCGCCGCGGGAATCTCCGCGATGCGTCGATGCAGCGAGAGCGAAAGCGACGGCCCGTCATCCGGCATGGCCCAGCATGTCGGGGTCGCGCGCCGGATGGCAAGCGGCGGGGTGGCGGCCTCAGTCCGTCTGCATCACCAGCCCGCCCGACTCCGCGAGGTCGGCGAGTTCCGCGAGCGTCGCGAAATGGTAGTGCGGGGTGGTCTGCTGCGCGGCCCTGATGGTGCCGCCCGCGCCCTGGCCCTGCCGCCGCTCGATCCAGCAGACCGTGTAGCCGAGCGCCCTGGCCACGCCGATGTCGTGGTACTGGCTCTGCGCGACATGCAGGATGTCGGGACGGTTGTAGCCGTCGCGGCTCAACCGCCCGCGCGCGAAGGCGAAATACATCGGATCAGGCTTCTCGCAGAGCGCCTCGTCCACCGAGACGGTGTCGTGGAAGGGATCGCCCAGCGTGCGCGCGAAGATGTCGAGCGCCCAGCGCGCGGCATTCGTCATCGCGACCAGCTTGTAGCGCGCCTTGAGCCGCGCGAGTGCGGCGACCGAATCGGGATAGGCGGGCCAGTCCCGCGCCGATTGCGCGAAGCCCTTCGCGATGCCGGCATCGAGCGGCAGGCCGAGTGCCGGCGCGATCCGGCCATAGACACGCTCGAGATCATCGGGGAATCGCCAGACATCCTTGGCGCCGCGCTGATCGCGATAGGCGTCCAGGATCGCCGTGTCGGTCAGGGCGGCGGCAGCGGGGCCGCAGGCCGCGCGCAGATAGCCGAGCAGCCCGCTCTCGAAATCGATCAGCGTGCCGACGACGTCGAAGGTCAGCACCTCCGGTTCGCGCGATGCCATCCTGCCTGCTCCGTTCCGTGTTGCCCCTGCCCGCACTCTGCGTGCGACGACGCTGCGACGCTACGCCAAAGGCAGGCGCGCGACGACCGAATCTCCCTAATCCCGGCCCTGGCCCGGCAGGATCGGTCGCCGCCGGCGCTCAGCCCAGCGCCTGGTTGACCAGGGCGACGCTGCGCAGGGCGCTGGCTGCCGGGGGTGTGCCGCGGACCATGCGCAACGCCTCGTCCACCGAGGGCATGCCCTGCGCGTCGAGCCACGCGGACAGGCCGCTCACGGCCGGCACGTCGATGCGCAGGAAGGCGCCGCCATGCAGGCCGATCCAGTAGCCGATCAGCCGGCGTGCCGCATCGGCATCGGGCGCGACGACGGGGCCGATCACCCGGCCGCGGCCGAAGGCCCGCAGGAAGGAGAAGCCGCAGGCGACGCCGCCGCGTTCCATCACCACACCCTCGGCGAGCCCGAGCAGCGCCGCCAGCACATCCCGCCGGTCCATGCCGGTCGCGGCGGCATCGAGCGCCGCCAGCGTGTCGAGGTCCCTGGCCTGGACGGCGCGCAGGCCCGCATCGGGTGTTCCGAGAGGCCTGGCGATCCCCTGGTGCTGCCGGATCGGGCCCGCCGCCGCGAAGCCCAGCCTGCGGTAGAGCGGCGCGCCGGCCTCGGTCGCGTGCAGCACGACGCTGCGCTCGCCCAGCACCGGCAGGATCGCGTCCATCAGGCGGCGGCCGAGGCCCTGTCCCTGGCACGCCGCCGCGACGATGATCATGCCCGTGGCGCCCCATTGCGCGCCAAGCCGCCAGGCCATGGCGGTCGCGACGACGCGGCCGGCGGATTCGGCGACGACCCCCTCGCCCAGATCGAAAACAAAACGCCAATCCTCGACGCGGTGCGGCCAATGGATGGCGGCTGTGAGCGCCTGGGCCGCCGGAAGGTCGGCCGCATCCATCGGCCTGATCGCGAATGGCATGGAACCCCTCTGTCAGCGCAACCGATGCCGCATGCGCGGCGCGAAACGGCATGATCTGCGCCGGGCTGCGCACCGCCGCGCTTTCCTGCGCCCCGCAACGCTCTAGGATCGGCTCTCCATCGCGCCGAGGGAGCCTGCCATGACCGCGCTGCGGCCCAAATACATCACCTTCGACTGCTACGGCACGCTGACCTGGTTCGAGATCGCGCCGATGACGCGAAAGATGTTCGCGGACCGTATCCCGGCCGAGCGGATGGACCAGTTCATCTTCGACTTCTCCTGGCTGCGCTTCGACGAGGTGCTGGGCGCCTGGAAGCCCTATGTCGATGTGCTGAAGTCCGCGCTGGAACGGACCTGCAAGCGCCACGGCATTCCCTTCGTGGAAGCGGACGGCCAGGCGATCTACGACGCCGTGCCGACCTGGGGTCCGCACCCCGATGTGGCGGAACCGCTGAAGCGTGTGGCGGCCAAGTACCCACTGGTGATCCTCTCCAACGCCTCCAACGACCAGATCGGCAGGAACGCGGCGCTGCTGCAGGCGCCCTTCCACAAGGTGCTGACGGCGCAGCAGGCGCAGGCCTACAAGCCCCGGATGCAGGCCTTCGAATACATGCTGGACACGCTGGGCTGCGGGCCGGAGGACCTTCTGCATGTCTCGGCCAGCCTGCGCTACGACCTGATGCCGGCCTACGGCCTCAACATCCGCAACAAGGTCTATGTGAACCGCGGCTACGAACCTTCCGTGCCCTATTATGAGTATCATGAGATCACCGAGATCGGCGGTCTCGCGAAGCTGCTCGGGGTCTGACGGTGAAGCTCGCCTCCTACTGGCTCGAGACGCGCGAGCCCTTCGCCGGTGCCGCGGAGGGGCCGGTCGAGGGCCACGCCGATGTCGTGGTGGTGGGCGCGGGCTTCACGGGACTGTCGGCGGCACTGGCGCTGGCGCGGCAGGGCGCCTCCGTCGTGGTGCTGGAAGCCGATCGCGTCGGCGCCGCGGCCTCCGGCCGCAATGGCGGGCATGTCAACAACGGCACCTCGCACGACTATGGCGGGCTGGTCGAGCGCTTCGGCGCGGATGATGCGCGCGCGCTCTATCGCGCCTTCGACGATGCGGTCGATACCGTCGAACGCATCGCGCACGAGGAGCAGATCCAGTGCGACTTCCGCCGCGGCGGCAAGATCAAGCTGGCCGCCAAGCCCGCGCATTACGAAAAAATTGCCAGAAGCTACGAGGCGCTGCACCGGGACTGCGACCCGGAGACCGAGTTGGTGCCCCGCGCGCGCATCCGCGACGAGATCGGCTCGGACGCCTTCCATGGCGGGCTGCTCTACAAAAAATCCGCGCAGATGCATATGGGCCGCTTCGGCGCCGGCATCGCCGATGCAGCGCACCGCGCCGGCGCGCGCATCTTCGAGAATGCGGCGGTGACGGGGCTGACGCGGCGTTCCGGCCGGGCGCATCGGGTGGAGACGGCGCGCGGCAGCATCGAGGCGAAGCAGGTCTTCCTCGCGACCGGGCCGAGCCGCCAGGGACCCTTCGCCTGGTTCCGCCGCCGCCTGGTGCCGGTGGGCAGCTTCATCGTCACGACCGAGCGGCTGACGCCGGCGCAGATCGACAGCATCATGCCGACGCGGCGCACGGCGACGACGACGAAATATATCGGGAATTATTTTCGCATCTCGCCGGACGACCGGCTGATCTGGGGCGGACGCGCGCGCTTCGCCATGTCCAACCCGACCGAGGATGCGAAGAGCGGGCGCGTGCTGGAAGCGCAGTTGCGCGCGACCTTCCCGCAGTTGGACGGCGTGACGCTGGACTATTGCTGGGGCGGGCTGGTGGACATGACCGAGGACCGGCTGCCGCGCGCCGGCGAGCATGAGGGCCTGTTCTACGCCATGGGCCTGTCCGGCCATGGCGCGCAGATGTCGGTGCATCTGGGCCAGCAGATGGCGAAGGTCATGGGCGGCGACGCGAACGCCAATCCCTTCCGCAAGCTCGACTGGCCGGCGATCGCGCTGAACTACGGCACGCCGTGGTTCCTGCCCTTCGTCGGCGCCTATTACCGGCTGAAGGACGTGCTGGAGTAGAGCTCCGCCTCCGTGCGGTGGCACAGAATCTCCGCTCCCTTGGACAGGGCGTGGCGCGGCGGCGGCGTGCTGTCGCAGAGGCCCGGCGCGCGGACCGGACAGCGCGGGAAGAAGGCGCAGGCGGGCGAGGCACGGCCGGGATCGTCCGGCCCGCGGATCGCGCCGCGGTCTTCGAGCCAGCCGGGGCGGAGTTCCGGCACCGAGGACATCAGCAGCTCGGTGTAGGGGTGCCAGGGCGCTTCCTGCAGCGCGCGGCGGCTGCCGGATTCCACGCGCTCCCCGGCGTAGAGCACCATCACCTCGTCGCAGACCGATTGCACCGTGTGCAGGTCATGGCTGATGAACATGATGGACAGGCCAAGCTCGCGCCTGAGGCCGTCCATCAGGTCCAGGATCGCGGCGCCGACGACGGTGTCGAGCGCCGATGTCACCTCGTCGCAGAGGATGAGGTCCGGCTCGGCGGCGAGCGCGCGCGCCAGGTTCACCCGCTGCTTCTGGCCACCTGAGAGTTCGCCCGGCTGACGGTCCGCGATGGCGGCGGGGAGTTGTACGAGATCGAGCAGGCGCCTGACGCGCGCATCGCGCTCGGCACCGCGGAGATGATGAAACAATTCGAGCGGGCGGCCGAGGATGCGCGCGATGGAACGGC
>JAYRQX010000961.1:0-5493 GCA_041910415.1 Acetobacteraceae bacterium
ATCATGGCGACGCTCTCCATCGCCGGCGTGATCCGCGAAGAAGCCTCGCTTTCCTTCCTCGGCCTCGGCATCCAGCCGCCGGCACCCTCCTGGGGCAACCTCATCCGCGATGGCGTGGCGCAGGTGCTGGAAGCGCCGCTGCTCGCCATCCTGCCCGGTGCGGCGCTGACGCTCGCCGTGCTCGCCTTCAACCTGGTGGGCGATTCGCTGCGCGATCTGCTCGACCCGCGCGATCTCGCCGCCGGAGGATCGAGGAAGGGATGACCATGCGCATCGCCATCGCCGGGCTCAGCCTGGAATCGGTCAGCTTCCTGCCGATCGAGACGACCATCGCGGACTTCGCCCGCACCGAGACAGCGGGCGCACGGCTGATCGAACGCTACCGCGGCACCAACACCGTGCCTGGCGGCTTCATCGCGGTCTGCGAGCGCGAAGGCGTGGAGATGGTCCCGATCCTCCGCGCCGAGGGCGGCGCCGCGGGTCCTGCCGCCGACGACGCCTTCGTGCACTACGCCGATCGCATCTGCGCGGGCCTTCAGGCCGCGGGACCATTGGACGGCGTGCTGCTGAACCTGCACGGCGCCATGGCGACGCCGACGCGCCTGGACCCCGACCGCGAACTCGCGGAGCGTGTGCGCGCCGCGGTGGGGCGCCACGTGAAGATCGTCGCCGCGCTGGACTACCACGGCAACATCGACGCAACGCTGCTCGACGTCGTGGATGCGGCCTTCGGCTACCACTACTCCCCGCATGTGGACATGGGCGAGACAGGCGAGCGCGCCGCCGACTGCCTGGTCCGCACGCTGCGCGGGGAGATCGATCCCGTCTGCGCCATCGTGAAGCCCGGCGTCATGGTGCCGAGCATCTTTTCCGCGACCGGCATTCCGCCGCTGTCGGACATCGTGCAGGAATCGCTTGCCATGGCGAAGGCGGCGCCGCGCTACCTCGATGTCTCGGTCTTCGCCGGCTTCTCCTACGCCGACGTGCCGAATTGCGGCTTTTCCGTTCTGGCGGTCGCCGATGGCGACCGCGCGCTGGCGCAGGGTGCGGCCGCATGGCTCGGCGCCAAGGTCCACGCCTCGCGCGAGGCGCTCATGCATCGGGACATGGTGCTGACGCTGGATGACGGCGTCGCCGAGGCGCTGAAGCGCGCGGCCTCCGCGACGAAGCCCGTCGTCATCCTGGAACACGCCGACCGCATGAACGATTCCACCCATGTGCTGCGCGCGCTGCAGGGCCGCACCGCCGGGTTGCGCGTCGCGGTGCCGCATCTCTGGGACCCCGTCGCGGCGGCCGAGGCGGTAAAGGCGGGCGAAGGCGCGACAATCACCCTCGCCGTCGGCGGCCGCTCCTCCGACCGCGCCGGCGGCACGGTGCCACTCGAAGGCCGCATCCTCTACGCCGGCGACAAGAGCTACCGCACCACGGGCCCGATGGGCCACGGCAACCTGGTGAAGCTCGGCCCTGCCGCGGTCATCCGGTCCGGCGACATCACCGTCTGGGTTACGACCGAGCAGCGCACCGCGATCGACGAGGACTGCTTCATCCAGTTCGGCATGCATGCCGGCGATTTCGACATCATCGTGCTGCGGTCCAAGACGCACTTCCGCGCGGTCTACGAACCGCTCGCGGCGTGCATCCTGATCGTGGACACGCTGGATTGGGGCCCGGCCGACCTCACCACCCTGCCCTTCCGGCTCGTGCCGACCGACCGCGTCTTCCCCTTCGCCGATGGCTGACGAGCCGCTGCTGTCCGTCCGCAACCTGCGCGTGGCCTTCGATACGCCGCGCGGGCGCGTGGTCGCGGTGGACGGCGTCTCCTTCGACCTCGCCGCCGGCGAGACGCTCGGCATCGTCGGCGAATCTGGCTGCGGGAAAAGCGTCACCGCGCTCTCCATCCTCCGCCTCGCCGGCAAGGAGGCGCGCATCCTCGGCGGCTCGATCCGCTTCGCGGGACGGGAGATCGCGTCGCTGCCCGATGCCGAGATGCGTGGGCTGCGCGGCGGCGAGATCGGCATGGTGTTCCAGGAACCCATGACCTCGCTGAACCCGGTCTTCTCGGCGGGCGAGCAGATCGCCGAGCCGCTGATGATCCATGCCGGCCTGTCGCGCCGGGCGGCCTATGCGCGCGCGACGGAATTGCTGGGCATGGTCGGCATCCCCATGCCCGAGCGCCGCGTGCACGCCTATCCGCACGAGATGTCGGGCGGGATGCGCCAGCGCGTGATGATCGCCATCGCGCTCGCCTGCCGCCCGAAGCTGCTGCTGGCGGACGAACCGACCACGGCGCTCGACGTCACCGTGCAGGCGCAGATCCTGGACCTGCTGCGCGACCTGCAGCGGGAGACGGGGACGGCGATCGTGCTCATCACGCATGACCTCGGCGTGGTCGCGGAATTCGCGCGCCGCGTGGTGGTGATGTACGCCGGCCGCGTGGTGGAGACGGCGCCGGTCGCGGACCTGTTCCGCCAGCCCGGCCATCCCTACACCGAGGGCCTGCTCGCCTCGATCCCGCCGCTCGACGACGATGTCGTGCGCCTCAGGACCATCGAGGGCATGGTGCCGAGCCCGCTCGCCATGCCGCGCGGCTGCCGCTTCGCCGCGCGCTGCCCGCATGTGCGGCCGGCCTGCGAGACGACCGACCCCCACCTGCTCCCGCTCGGGCCAGGCCACGAGGCGGCATGCATCCGCGCGCTGCCGGAGGTCGCCGCATGACGGACGCCGCGCTGCTCCGCGTCGAGGGACTGACCAAGCACTTCCCGCTGCGCCGTGGCTTCCTGAACCGTGCCTCCGCCGGCGCCGTGCGCGCCGTGGACGGGTTGGACTTCACCGTCGCCACGGGCGAGACGCTCGGCCTCGTCGGTGAATCCGGCTGCGGCAAGACGACGACCGGCAAGCTGCTGCTGCGGCTGCTCGATCCCAGCGCCGGCCGCATCCTGTTCGAAGGCCAGGACCTCGCGACGCTGTCGCAGCGCGCCTTGCGCCCGATCCGGCCGAGGATGCAGCTGATCGCGCAGGACCCCTACGGATCACTCAACCCGCGCATGCGCATCGGCGCCATCCTGCGCGAACCCATGGCCGTCGCCGGCCTGCCGCGCAGGGACCAGTCCCGCCGCGCGCTGAACCTGCTGGAACGCGTCGGCCTCGCCGTGCACCATGCCGACCGCTTCCCGCACGAATTCTCCGGCGGCCAGCGGCAACGGATCGCCATCGCACGTGCCCTCGCGCTCTCGCCCAGGCTCGTCATCTGCGACGAGCCGGTCTCGGCGCTCGATGTCTCCGTGCGTGCGCAGATCGTCAACCTGCTGAAGGATCTGCAGGCGGAATTCGGCCTGTCCTACCTCTTCATCGCGCATGATCTCTCGGTCGTGCGTCACATCTCCGACCGCGTCGCGGTGATGTATCTCGGCCGCATCGTGGAACTCGCGCCCAAGCGAGCGCTGTTCATGCGGCCGCTGCATCCCTACACGCGCGCGCTGCTCTCCGCCGTGCCCGTGCCGCGCCCGGGCGCGGCACGCACGCGCATCATGCTGCCGGGCGACGTGCCGAGCCCCGCCCATCTGCCATCGGGCTGCCGCTTCCGCACGCGCTGCCCGCTGGCGGCAACACGTTGCGGCTCCGAAGATCCGCCGTTGCGTGACGTCGGCGGTGGCCATCTCGTCGCTTGCCACTTTGCGGCGTGACGGCGCATGTCCCCTTCGACATTCCCCCGTGTACCGGATCCTGCCGGAGCCGGGGATTTCTCTTCCGCAGATGAAGGTTTGGGGTCGCGAACACGCGTCGGAGGGCCGGGCATATCTCGTTCCGTGATCTCGCTCGCGAGCCGCCTGGGTGCACGCTAGGGCAGAGCAGGCGGGCGTGTCCGCACCGAACGGGGTTGCAGCGGCGGCATCGACATGGGCGACTCGGAGCAAAAATCCCGCCCGCGGCCGCCACATTGCAGCGGGATCGGAGCGCGTCGGCATCCCGAGCGCGCCGGCCACGACGCCTTGATGGAGGAAATTCGGCGATCTTTGCCTTATCATGCGGGTGTGCAAGGACACCGCATGACCCGATCATTCCCCACATCCGGATTCTCCCGCCCGGTTTCGCTGGCACGCACCGCCTGGCGCACCTCCGCGTTGTTCGTCCTGTGGGTTGTCATCCATGGTTCCGGGTCCGCGGATCTCCTGGCGGGCGTCGTTGCAGCGGGGCTTGGGAGTTGGGCGAGCCTGGTGCTGGTGCCGAGTGGTCCGGCGCGGCTGCGCCCGCGCGCGATCGCACGGCTTGTCCTGCGCTTTCCCTACCAGGCGCTGCGCGCCGGAATCGACGTCGCGTGGCGCGCCCTCGCGCCCCGTCTGCTCATCCGGCCTGGCCTCTTCGTGCATGATACCCGCCTCAAGTCCGGGCCCATGCGCGCAGCCTTCTCGACCTACGCTTCGCTGCTGCCGGGCACCGTCCCTGTCGGCCCCGCGCCGGACAGACAAGGATTGCTGGTCCATGCCCTCGATGCCGGCCCGGCGGCGGCGGCCTCGCTTGCGCATGAGGAAGCGCTCTTTGCGCGGGGAGTGGGTCTGGATGACTGAGTTCCTGTTTGCCGCGGCCGCCCTCGTGACGGCGTTCACCGCCATCGGGCTGGCCCGCATCCTTCGCGGTCCGACGGCCGCCGACAGGATGATGGCGGCGCAGCTGCTCGGCTCGGGCGGCGTCGCGGCGCTTCTGCTGATCGGCGCGGCGACGGGCATGGCGGGGGTTGCCGATGCGGCGCTCGTGCTCGCCTTGCTCGCCGCCTTCGCGTCGGCGGCCTTTGTCCAGGCTTCACGACAGGGACGGCAGGGATCGGCGGAGGACGGCCAGCAATGACCGTTGCCGCCATTCTGACCGTGCTCGCCGTGTCGGCCGGCCTGCTCCACTTCCTGGCCGGCACCATCGGGCTGTTGCGGTTTCCCGACGTGATGAGCCGCGTGCATGCCCTGACCAAGGCGGATGGCGTCGGCCTCGGGCTCATCGTCCTCGGGCTGCTGCCGCTCAGCGACGGGCTGCTGGATGGCCTCAAGCTCCTGGTTGTCTGGGTGCTCGTGATGGTGTCCGGTGCGACCGTCGGGCAGATGATCGCGGCCATCGGCCAGCCGCCATCCCGATGATCGGAGCCGTCCTTCTCGATGCGGTCCTCGCCGCCTTTGCCCTGGTCCTGGCCGGCTGGACCGTCGTGACGCGCAGAAGCTTCGACGCCGTGATCGGCTTCGTCGCCCTCGGCCTGCTGCTCACACTCATCTGGGTGCGGCTGGGCGCTGTCGATGTCGCGCTGGCCGAAGCCGCGATCGGTGCCGGGCTGGGCGGGGTGCTGCTGCTCGGGGCGCATGCGAGGCTGAGCGACGCAGGGCCGGACACCGATGATGCGCTGGATCGGCCGGGCCCGGGTTCGCGGATCGCGATCGGCGTGCTCTCGGCACTCATGGCCTCCGTTCTCCTCGCAGCCATGCTGGCATGGCCGGAGCCAGCGCCCTCCCTTGC
>JAYRQX010000962.1:0-8073 GCA_041910415.1 Acetobacteraceae bacterium
CGGACCGGGGTGCGGGAAGCGCCAACGCGGCGCGCCAGCGCGCTTTCCGTCAGCCGCAGGCCAGGTTCCAGGCGTCCTTCGCGGATGGCACTGCGGATGCGGCCATAGGCCTGCTCTCCGAGGTCGCGGCCGCTGCTCGTCTTGCCTTTGCTCGGCCGCTGGATGGCCATGCCGTTCACTCCGGGGCGGGCGGCTTGGCAGCGCCGCGCCGGGTGGATATCATGGGATACCGTTGGATACAACGTGGATCGCGCGCGGAAGGGCCTCGTCCATGGTCGATCTCACCAGGGTCTGGGATGTGATGGTGGTGGGCGGCGGCAATGCCGCGCTCTGCGCCGCCATCACCGCGCGCAAGGCGGGTGCTTCCGTCATCGTCTGCGAGCATGCGCCGAAGGCCATGCGCGGCGGCAACAGCCGCCACACGCGCAACCTGCGTGCGCTGCATGACGGGCCCTCCGGCGTGCTGACCGACAGCTATCTGGAAGAGGAATACTGGGACGACCTGCTGCGCGTGACCGGCGGCAAGACCGATGAACCCCTGGCGCGCATGTGCATCCGCGCCAGCCAGCATGCGCCGGGGTTCCTGAAGGAATGCGGCGTGGTGTTCCAGCCCTCGCTGTCCGGCACGCTGTCTCTCAGCCGCACCAATGCGTTCTTCCTCGGCGGCGGCAAGGCGCTGGTCAATGCGATGTATCGGACCGCGGAAGCGCTCGGGGTCGAGATCCTCTACGACACCGAGGTGCAGCATATCGAGGTGAAGGACGGCTTCGCGACCGAGGCCACCGTCACCTATCGCGGCTTCCCCGACCGCATCCGCGCCAAGTGCTTTGTCGCCTCGGCCGGTGGCTTCCAGGCGAACCGCAACTGGATGCGCCAGTACTGGGGCGATGCGGCCGATAATTTCCAGATCCGCGGCACGCCCTTTGCCCAGGGGCGCGTGCTGCGCGACCTGCTCGGCCAGGGCGTGCAGGAGGTGGGCGATCCCACGCAGTTCCACGCCGTCGCCAACGATGCGCGCGCGCCGATGGAGGATGGCGGCCTCGCCATGCGGCTCGACTGCGTGCCCTTCTCCGTTGTGGTCAATCGCGATGTCGAACGCTTCTACGACGAGGGCGAGGATGTCTGGCCGAAGCGCTACGCGATCTGGGGCCGGCTGATCGCGCAGCAGCCGAACCAGCGCGCCTTCGCCATCACCGACAGCCAGGCGCTGCGCGACTATCTTCCCAGTGTCTTCCCGCCGATCTTCGCCGACACGATCGGGGAGCTGGCGGACAAGCTTGGCCTTGACCGGGCGAAGCTGGAGACGGTGGTGGCCGACTACAACGCGACCGTGCAGCCCGGCACCTTCAACGGGCAGAAGCTGGACGATTGCCGCACCGAGGGCCTGACCCCGCCGAAATCGCATTGGGCGCGGCGCATCGACAAGCCGCCCTACCACGCGCACCCGCTGCGGCCGGGCATCACCTTCACCTTCCTGGGCGTGAAGGTGACGGACCGCGCGCGCGTCATGATGGCCGACGGCAAGCCGGCCGCGAACCTGTTTGCGTCGGGCGAGATCATGGCCGGCAACATCCTCGGCCAGGGCTACCTGGCCGGCTTCGGCATGACGATCGGAACGGTGTTCGGCCGGCTCGCCGGCGAGGAAGCCGCGAAGCAGGCGAGGAACTGAGGCGATGCCCGACATGATCCCCGAGAGCGAGGCCGTCGTCGATGCGCGGCGCTCGCTCGAAGTCTGCAACGCCTGCCGCTATTGCGAGGGCTATTGCGCGGTCTTTCCGGCCATGACGCTGCGGCGCGAATTCTCGGCCGCCGACCTCACGCACCTCGCGAACCTCTGCCATGGCTGCAAGGGCTGCTACCACGCCTGTCAGTATGCGCCGCCGCATCCCTTCGGCATCAACCTGCCGAAGAACTTCTCCGAGATCCGGCAGGAGAGCTACGCGCACTACGCTTGGCCCGCGGGCCTCGGGAAACTGTTCGAGCGCAACGGCACCGTCGTCTCCCTCGCCGCCGCGCTCGGCATCGCGCTGCTGCTGATCGGCGTCGTCGCCTTCCAGGACCCGGCCGCGCTCTACGGTGCGCATCGGGGTCCCGGCGCCTTCTTCCGCGTCATCCCGCTCTGGCTCATCAACATCCTGGCAACAGGCACCTTCGGCTTTTCGCTGGTGGCACTCGCCATGGGCGCAAAGCGCTACATCGCCGGCACGGGCGGGCTGGGCGGCAATTTCACGCCCGCCGCGTCAACCGAAACCGCCGTGGACATCCTGACGCTGCGCAACCTCGGCGGCGGCGGGCATGGCTGCAACGACCTCGACGACAGTTTCTCGATGCATCGGCGCTGGCTGCACCAGGCGTTGTTTTACGGCTTTTTCCTGTGTTTCGCCGCGACGACGGTGGGCTTCTTCTATCACCATCTCTTCGGCTGGCACTCGCCGCACGCCTTCTTCAGCCTGCCCGTGCAGCTCGGCACCTGGGGCGGCGTGCTGATGATGATCGGCAGCGCGGGCCTGATCTGGCTGAAGACGGTGACCGATCCCGTCCCGGTCGCCGAGCGCGTCCGCGGCGGCGAATACGCGATGCTCGCTTTGCTCTTCCTGATCGCAGCGACGGGGATGCTGCTGCTGGTCGTGCGCCACACCGGCGCGATGGGCACCATGCTCGCCATCCATTTCGGGCTGGTGCTCGCCTTCTTCGTGGCGCTGCCCTATTCGAAGATGGTGCATGGCGTGTACCGCGCCATTGCGCTCGCCCGGAATGCGCGGGAGAAGCGGCGGGCGAAGCCGTCAGCGGCGGGTTAGCGCAGCCGCCATCCGCCGGAACCCCGCCACCTGCTGGCGCAGCCACCCACCGGTGACCAGCGCCTCAGGCGCCGTCGGGTCGCCGGTCCTCGGAAACACGTCGCGGCGGAAATCCGCGGTGCCGAAAATCCAGTCCCAGACCGGCAGCAGCACGCCGTAATTCTTCCCCTGCTCGCCGATGGAGAGCACGCCGTGATGCGTCCGGTGGAAGCGGGGCGAGACGATCAGCCGCTCCCCGATCGCGCCGTAGCTCAGCCGCACATTGGCGTGGCTCAGGCTTTCCGCGAGGCGCAGCACCAGGAAAACGATCGGGAATTGCCCCGGCGGCACGCCGATCAGCAGGGCGAGCCCCCCGAACCAGGCCGCGGCGATGATGTCGTCCAGGATGTGGTTGCGGTCATCCGTCCAGAAGGTCATCTGCGTCTGGGCGTGGTGCACGGAATGCAGCGCCCACCACCAGCCGAACATGTGCTGAAAGCGGTGGCGCCAGTATTCGCCGAAATCCAGGATGACGATGTAGCAGAGCAGCGCGACGAAGGGATGGTCGCGCAGCCAGGGGACCAGCTCTTCCAGCGTCGGCGGCACCACGCCGCCATCCACCAGCGTCCCTTCCCACCAGGCCTGCGCGGACGCGAAGAGCACGAAGGCGATCATCGGCAGCACGCCGAGGCGGGCGAGGAACGTGTAGAAGACATCCGTCCGGATCGCGGCCTTCGTGCCTTCCCAGTGCTCCACCGGACGCCACGCTTCCAGCGGGCGGCAGACCAGGTAGACGATCGCCACCGTCAGCAGGCCGAAGATCGCAAAGTCCAGCCACTGGAAGGCGTCCTCGGCGACATCCATCCAGCCCGCCCAATAGAGCAACGGGATCACGGCGCCTTCGAAGATCCAGGCGGTGAAGCGCGTGTAGAGGTCGTGGATCTCGGCAAACATCGGTCAGCGCCCCTGCGGCGGCAGCGGCGCGAAGCAGAAGCCGCGCGCCTGCAGACCGCCGATCACTTCGTCCAGCACCCCGGCATAGGGCTCGCGCCGGCTGCGCACGCCCCAATGCATCACCAGCACCTCCCCGTCCCGCACGTTCCGCAGCGCGCGGTCGCGCAGCGCGCGGTTCGGATGCGCCATGCTGTCGAGCTCGTCGCCCAGGAAGCCATGGGCGGTCCAGCCCTGATGGCGCAGCCCGCAGGACGCGGCCATGCGGATCGCGTTCGGCGTGGTGATGCCGCCCGGCGCGCGCCAGAGCGGCAGGATGGTCGCCTCCGGCGCCGCTTCGCGCAGCCGCTCGATCGGGCGCGACAATTCAGCGCAGAGCGCCGCCTGGTCGAGCACGGCCTCGCCTTCCCGCTGGCGGGAGACGTAGCGCACCTGGCCCGGCGAGGGATCGCCGCGGAAATACCAGTGGCGGTCGGTGTGGCTGGCGAAGACATGGCCCTCGGCGGCGCGGGCGCGCCAGAAGGCGGCCCAGGCGGGGCCCAGGCTGCGGTCGCCGCGCACCGTCGGCTCGTTGGCGACGAACAGCGTGGCGCGCACCCCGCGCCGGCGGAGGATGTCTGCTATCTGTTCTGCTTCCCGTCCCCAGCCGGTGTCGATGGTCAGGTAGAGCGTGCCCGCCGGGCATTGCGCAGGCGGCTGCGCGGAGGCAGGCGCCACTGCCAGGCAGGCCGCGGCAAGGAACGCGAAGCGGCGCGGCGTCATGCCATGCTCAGGAAACGGGGCGGCGGGCCTGGAAGAGGATGCCGTGCGGGCTGCGGCCGACGCGGAAGGTCTGCACCTCGCCGCTGCGTGGATCGAGCATCGCGACGCGAGCCGACCAGCGCAGCGTTGCCCAGATGCGGCCATCCGGGTCGAAGGTGATGCAGTCCGGGCCACCCGGGATCTCGTAGCTCTGGCGGACGGCCAGCGTCTCGGCATCGATCGCGGCGATGCGGCTGTCCACGCGGCTCGTCGCATAGATGGTGCGGCGATCCGGGCTCAGGAACACGGTGTGGGTTCCGCGGCCGACCTGGATGGTGCGCTCGACCTGCCGCGTCTCCGGGTTCATCACGGCGACGTAGTCAGACCCCATGACGCCCACAAACAGCCGGTCATTGTGCCAGAGGATGCCCGCCGGCTCGCGCCCGACCTCGGCCTGCCAGAGCACCTGCCGGGTCTCGAGGCTGATGGCGGCGACCGCCCGGCTGCCCTGGAGCGTCACATAGACGACGCGGCTGTCGGGGCTGAAGGCGATGTGGGAAGGCTTGTCCGGCATGCGCAGCCGGGACAGCAGCTGCAGGTTGGCGTCGTAGATGTCCACCTGGTCGCGGCGCAGCGAGGCGATGACGAGGTGCCGGCCATCCGGTGAGAAATCGAGGTGGTAGGGGTTCGAGATCCGCTCCCGCCGCTGCAGCTGCGCGGTGTTGGGATCGAGGAAGAGCATCTCGTTGCCGCCCGAATCCGCCACCAGCAATGTGCGCCGATCGGGTGTCAGCAGCAGGTGATGCGCCTCCCGCAGCATCGGGAGGCGTGCGACTTCCTCGCGCGTGCGGGCATCGAGGACGAGCAGGTTCGCGTCGCCCGAATTCAGCACGTAGAGAAGATCGGCGCGTGCCGCCGTGGCGGCGGCAAGAACGATCAGAAAAATCGTCAGAAAGCGCGGCAGGGGGGACATTCTTTGCAATCTTGGTGGGAAAGCCGAACGGCCCGCAAACTGCGCTGAGGGCATGGCGGAAGCAAGGCCGGATTCGTGAAAATCCATGGATTCCGTGGACCTTGGACCCTGACCTTTCCGGCCGGCGGAAGCGCCGCCTCGGGCGCTTTGCGCTACCAAGCACGGCCGATCAATGGCTTCGGCCGCGCTCTTCATCCAGGCCGCGATATGGGGCGGTCAGCCCTCCCGCGGCTCGAACCGCATGGCCGCGCCGTTCATGCAGAAGCGCAGTCCGGTCGGCGGCGGGCCATCCGGAAAGACATGCCCGAGATGACCACCGCATGTGGCGCAATGCACCTCCGTGCGGGTCATGAAGTGGGACCGATCCGTGGTGGTGCCGACCGAGCCCTCGATGGCCGACCAGAAGGACGGCCAGCCCGAACAGCTCTCATATTTCGTCTCGGCCTCATAGAGCGGCGTGCCGCAGCCGGCGCAGTGGAACACGCCGGCGCGCTTCTCGTCATTGAGGGCCGATGTGCCCGGCCGCTCCGTCCCGTGCTGGCGCAGCACGCGGAAGGCTTCGGGCGGGAGCGCCGCGCGCCACTCGGCCTCGGTCTTCTGCACGGGATAGGAGGTCTCGTCTTCCTTGCGCTTGAACAGCATCGGTCTCTCCTCAGGCCGCCTTGCGCAGCCGCTCGGCGAACAGCTTGCGGAACTTCGCCACCTTGGGCGCGATCACCACCCGGCAATAGCCGGACCAGGGATTCAGGCGGAAATAATCCTGGTGCTCTTCCTCAGCAGGCCAGAATTCCGTGGCCGGCGAGACCTCGGTCACGATCGGGTCGTCCCAGACCTTCATCCCCGCCACCTTCGCCATGACCTCGCGCGCCACCTGCTCCTGCTCGGGCGAGTGGGTGAAGATCGCGGAACGGTATTGCGGGCCGACATCGGCGCCCTGGCGGTCCTTCGTCGTGGGGTCGTGGATCGTGAAGAAGACGAAGAGCAGGTCACGATAAGAAATCTCGGCGGGGTCGAAGGTGATCTGCACCACCTCGGCATGGCCGGTCTGCTTGCCGCAGACCTGTTCGTAGGTCGGCTTCTCGACATGGCCGCCGGCATAGCCGGAGACCACCGCCTGCACCCCGCGCAGATCGCGATAGACCGCATCCAGGCACCAGAAGCACCCGCCACCCAGGGTTGCCGTTTCCGTCATGCACCTGCCTCCATGGATCGCCGTTTGCTTCGCCAGATGGGGACGCGCGGTTACGGCTGGAAGAGGATATCTCCGGCGGTCAGCGTCGCCAGCGTGACGTTCTGCAGGATCAGCACCTCGCCGCCGCCGAGATCGAAGGCCACATCCCCACCGACCTGGCGGGCGTGGGTGAGGAGGTCGCCCAGGGACTGCACCGCGGCGTAACCCTGCAGGAGCAGGCGGTCCGCCCCGGCGGTGAAGTCGCCGATGATGTCCGAACCGTTGCCGGCCCGCACGACGAAGGTATCGGCGCCGGCCTCCCCGAACAGCACGTCGTTGCCGCCCGCACCGTCCAGCGTATCGTCGCCCGCGCCGCCCAGCAGCCAATTGCCGATCGCGTTCCCGACCAGCAGGTTGTCGAGTGTGTTGCCGACACCGAAGGGCGTGGTGCCATCGAGCAGAAGATCCTCGATATTGGCGTAGAGATAGTAGCCGTTGGGGCTGCGGGCGATGACGAGATCGTGGCCCTCGCCCGGGTTCTCGAACACCCAGTCCACCTGCTGGCTGACGACGAAGGTGTCGTCGCCCTTGCCGCCATACATCAGGTCCCAGGCGGGGCCGCCATCGATCCAGTCATGGCCATCGCCGCCCACCAGGATGTCCGTCTGGAAGTCGTCGCCGCCGAGCAGCGTGTCGTCGCCGGCCTCGCCATACATCTCGTCGGCGTCGTTGCCGCCCTGCAGGAGATCGTTGCCATTGCCGCCGACGACGTAGTCGATGCCGTCGCCGCCCGAGAGCTGGTCGTTGCCGTCGAGACCGAACAGCGCGTCGCGCCCGCCGCCGCCGAGCACGGTGTCGTCGCCGCCCCAGGCGATGAGCAGGTTCTCGCCTTCATTGCCGACCATCATGTTCGCGTCGTCGGTGCCGACGCCGAAGAGGTTCCCGGCGCCGCCCGACAGCACCAGCGCCTCGACATGGGCGGGCATGTAGAGCGAGACGGAGGCGATGATGGTGTCGCCGCCCGCGCCCGCCTGCTCGAAGACGCGGTCCCCCGGATCATCGACGACATAGATGTCGTGCCCGGGCCCGCCCGCGAGGGAATCCGCGCCCGCTCCGCCGTTCAGGATGTCGTCGCCGTTGCCGCCATCCAGCGTGTCTGCGCCGCCGCCACCGAACAGGCTGTCCTGGCCGTCGCCACCCAGCAGCAGGTCGTCGCCCGCGCCGCCATCCAGCGTGTCGGCGCCGCCCCGCGCGTCGAGCGTGTCCGCGCCGTCCACTCCCTCGATCCGCTGCGCGTTGTCGTCGCCGCCGAGCCAGTCATCGAAGAAAGAACCGCGCAGCGCCTCAGCGGAGAGGATGGTGTCGCCCACGGCCTCCCCCGCGCCACCGCCGGGGAGATCGAGCAGCACCGCGACGCCCGCCGGCGCCGAAAGGTAGGAGATGGTGTCCGTGCCGGCGCC
>JAYRQX010000963.1:0-6608 GCA_041910415.1 Acetobacteraceae bacterium
CGGGGGCGGCTGGTCCGGCACCGGCGGCGCTGCGGTCGGCTGGGCGAGGGTGGTCCCCGCCTGGCCCTGCACCGGGGCCTCGGTCTCGGATTCCGCGAAGACGAGGGCGACGCCGAGCGCCTCTTCCGCTTCCCGCCTGGGACGGTCGGGCCAGAGCAGCACGGCGGCGATGACGGCGGCGTGGAGAACCGTGGAGAAGATGGCCCAGGGCCAGCGCCGCGGCGTCCGCCGCCGGGGGGCCGGGCCATCCGCGACCAGGCTGGCCGCCCCTGATGTCACAGCACCGGCACGCCGTGGCCCTTGGCCTTGCCCTCGGGCTCGACATGGATGGTGATGACCGCCGGGTTCAGCTCGTCCTTGAGCGCGGCCTCGATGCGGTCGCAGATCGCATGCGCGTCATGCACGGTCATGCTGCCCGGCACGACCAGGTGGAATTCCACGAAGGTGAAGCGCCCGGCATGGCGGGTGCGCAGGTCATGCGCCTCGATCGCGCCTTCCGCATGCTGGCCGACCAGTTCGCGGATGCGGGCGAGCAGCGCGGGCGGCACCGCCTCGTCCATCAGCCCGCCGATCGAGCTGCGCAGCAGGCGGAAGCCCGAGACGACGATGTTGACGGCGGTGAGCGCGGCCAGCAGCGGGTCGAACCAGAGGATCCCGGTGGCGAAGACCAGCCCGACGCCGAGGATCACGGCGGCCGAGGACAGCACATCGGTCCAGAGATGGGCCGAATCGGCCAGCAGCGCGGGCGAGCGGATCGCCCGCCCGCGCCGGCCGAGATGCCAGGCCCAGGCCCCGTTGAGGCCGGTCGCGAGCACCGCGATCGCCATGCCCGGCGCGGAGGCCAGCAGCGCGCGGGGGGCGAGGAAGGCGCCCCAGGCCTCGTGCAGGATCATGGCCGCCGCGACCAGGATCAGCGCGCCTTCCAGCACGGCGGAGAAATATTCGACCTTGGCGTGGCCATAGGGATGGTTCGCATCGGCGGGGCGGGAGGCGTATTGCACGGCGGCCAGCGCCGCGACGGCGGTCGCCACGTTCACCACGGATTCGAGCGCATCGGCCAGCAGCGCCACGCTGCCCGTCAGCCACCAGGCGCCGCCCTTCATCGCCAGCACGACGAGGGAGACGACGAGGCTGCCAAGGGCGAGGGAGACGGCGCGGCTGCTCATCGCGGCGGAGCGCTCATCGGGGCGGGGTGCATGGGATTCGGGGGGCGCCAGGGTTCCGGCGCCCCTCCTAGCCCGGCCGGGCTAGACCGAAAAGTACTTCGCGCGGGGGTGGTGCAGGACGATGGCGCTGGTGGATTGCTCGGGGTGGAGCTGCCATTCGTCGGAGATGCTGACGCCGATGCGTTCCGCGTCCAGCAGCCTGAGCAGCGGCGCCTGGTCCTCGAGCCGCGGGCAGGCGGGGTAGCCGAAGGAATAGCGGCCGCCGTGATAGCCCTGGGACAGCATCCTATCCATGTCCCGCTCGTCCTCGGCGGCGTAGCCGAGCTCGGCGCGGATGCGCTTGTGCGTGTACTCGGCCATGGCCTCGGCCATTTCGACGGAGAGGCCGTGCAGGTAGAGATAATCCTGGTAGCGGTTGTCCTCGAACCATTCGCGCGCCGTCTCCGACGCCTTCTGGCCCATGGTGACGACCTGCAGGCCGATCACGTCGCGCCTGTCCGGCCCATCCTCGATGTCGCGGACGAAATCGGCGATGCAGTCGCCATCCGCTTTCGGCTGGCGCGGCAGGGTGAAGCGGCAGGCCTCGGTCACGCCATCCTGTTCGAACAGGATGAGGTCGTTGCCCTGCCCCGCGCATTTCCAGTAGCCGTAGATCGCCTGCGGCTTCAGGATTTTCTGTTCGTCGGCGATGGCCAGCATGCGCTTCAGCACCGGGCGCAGCTCCTGCTTCGCCCAGCCCAGGAAGTCGTCGAGGCTGCGGCCCTGCTTGCGGAAGCCCCACTGGAATTGGAACAGGGATCGCTCGTTGACGAAGGGCACGATGGCGCGCGGATCGGCTTCGATCACGCGCGGACCCCAGAAGGGCGCCACCGGCACCGCTTCGTCCTGCGTGATGCGGCGGCGACGCTCCTGGGCGTAGTTCACATCGACCGGCGCGAAGCCGCGCGGGTCGGCCTGGCCCAGCACGCGCTTCTCGTTCCGCGACTTGCCGACGCGCTTCGACTGCACGGCGGCGAGGTAGTCGTCGAAGCCGTTGCCGGTGACGCGGTCCATCAGATGCAGCCCGTCGAAGGCGTCGCGCGCGTAGGCCACGCGGCCGCAGGCGTAGGACTTCACGCAGTCATCCTCGACATAGTTGCGCGTCAGCGCGGCGCCGCCGAGCAGGACCGGCACCTCCACCCCCTGGCGCGACAATTCTTCGAGATTCTCGCGCATGACGACGGTGGATTTCACGAGCAGGCCGGACATGCCGATGGCGTGGGCGCGGTGTTCCCTGACGGCCGCCAGCATGTCCGCCAGCGGCACTTTGATGCCCAGGTTCACCACCCTGTAGCCGTTGTTGGTCAGGATGATGTCGACCAGGTTCTTGCCGATGTCGTGCACGTCACCCTTCACCGTCGCGAGCACGATGGTGCCCTTCTCCTGCCCCTCCACGCGCTCCATGTGCGGCTCGAGGTAGGCGACGGCGGCCTTCATCGTCTCGGCCGATTGCAGCACGAAGGGGAGCTGCATCTTGCCGCTGCCAAAAAGCTCGCCCACGACCTTCATGCCGTCGAGCAGGATGTTGTTGATGATGTCGAGCGGCGCGATGCCCTTGGCCAGCGCGTCGGCCAGTTCGTCATCCAGCCCCTTGCGGTCGCCGTCCACGATGCGGTCCTTGAGGCGGCCTTCGACCGTCTCGGCCTTCTTGCGCGCGGCGGTATCGGCGGCCTTCCGGCCCGCGAAGAGTTCCAGGAGCTTCTGCAGCGGATCGTAGTCTTCCGTGCGCCGATCGAAGATCAGATCTTCCGCCACCTTCACCTCCTCCGCGGGGATCAGGTGCAGCGGCTTGATTTTTGACACGTGCACGATGGCGCCGCTCATGCCGGCCTTCACGGCGTGGTCGAGGAAGACGCTGTTCAGCACGTGACGCGCGGCGGGGTTCAGGCCGAAGCTGATGTTGGACAGGCCCAGGATGATCTGGATGTCGGGGAATTCCTCGCGGATCGCGCGGATGCCCTCCAGCGTCCACAGACCGAGCTTGCGGTCGTCCTCATTGCCCGTCGCGATGGTGAAGGTCAGCGGGTCGATCATCAGGTCCGATTGCGGCAGGCCGTGCCGGTTGCAGGCGAAGTCCACGAGCCGGCGCGCGATGCGGAGCTTGTCCTCCGCCGTCTTCGCCATGCCGACCTCGTCGATGGTCAGCGCGATCACCGCCGTGCCGAATTTCCGCGCGAGCCTCATGCGGTCCGTCGCATGGCCCTCGCCGTCCTCGAAATTGATCGAGTTGATGATGGGCTTGCCGCCATGCAGCTTCAGCGCGGCCTCGATGACAGGCGTTTCCGTGCTGTCGATCACCAGCGGCGCGTTCACGCTGCCGGTGAAGCGGCGCACCACCTCGTTCATCTCCGCCATCTCGTCGCGGCCGACGAAGGCCGTGCAGATGTCGAGGCTGTTCGATCCCTCGCCCACCTGCTCGCGTCCGATGGCGAGGCACCCGTCCCAGTCATGCGCCGCCTGGCGCTCGCGCCAGGCCTTGGAGCCATTGGCGTTGCAGCGCTCGCCGATCGAGAAATACGCGTTCTCCTGGCGCAGCGGGACCGCGCTGTAGAGGGACGCCACGGACGGCACCCAGACGGATGTCCGCGCAACCGGCGCGGGACGCGCCGCACCGCCCGCCAGCTTCCGCAGCATCGCATCCAGCGCCTGGATGTGCGGAATGCTCGTGCCGCAGCAGCCCCCGATCAGGTTCAGCCCGTCCTCGCGCACAAAGCGCTCCATCCAGGTCGCGAGCTCGGCCGCGCCGAGCGGGTAATGCGTCTGGCCATCGACCAGCTCCGGCAGCCCGGCATTGGGCTGGCAGGACAGCAGCCCCGGCCAGTTCTGGGAGAGCCAGCGGACATGTTCCGCCATCTCCTGCGGACCGGTCGCGCAGTTCAGCCCCATCAGCGGCACGTCGAGGGAATGCACGACGGTCGTCGCCGCCGCGATGTCGGGGCCGACCAGCAGCGTGCCCGTCGTCTCGACCGTCACCTGGACAAATACGGGGATGTCGGACTTCGCCTCGGCGCGCGCGATCTTGGCCGCGTTCACCGCCGCCTTGATGAACAGCGTGTCCTGGTTCGTCTCGGTCAGGATCGCATCCGCGCCGCCGGCGATCAGGCCGCGGCACTGCACGGTGAGCGCGGCTTCCAGCTCGTCATACGCGATATTGCCGAGGCTCGGCAGCTTGGTGCCCGGGCCGATATCGCCGATCACCCAGCGGTCGCGGCCATCGGCAAAACCCTCCGCGGCCTCCCGCGCCAGCTCCACGCCGCGCCTGTTCAGCTCGAAGGCCCGGTCCGACAGCTCGAACTCGCCGAGCGTGACGGGCGAGCCGCCGAAGGTGTTGGTCAGCACCATGTCGGCGCCGGCCTCGTAGTAGCCGCGATGGATGTCGCGCACGAGGTCGGGGCGGGAGAGCACGAGCACGTCGGTGCAGTTCTCCTTGCCCCAGTAATCCTTCTCCACATCCAGCGTCAGCGCCTGGACGCGGCTGCCCATGCCGCCGTCGCAGAGGAGAACGCGGTCGCGAAGGGCGTCGAGCAGATGCGGGCGGGCCATGGCGGATACTCAGTTCGAGAGTGCGGGGTGATGCGCGGGCTGGCGCTCGGCCACCCAGACGCGGACCGGCAGCGCGCCGGATATTCTCTTCGTGGTCGCGACGGCGCAGCCGGCGGCACCCAGCCAGCCCGCGAGCGCGGCATCGTCGAAGCCGGGCCAGCGATGCGCGTGGCGTTGCAGCAGCTCCGCACGCGCATGGGGCGCGAGATCCACGATCACCAGCCGCCCCCCGGGCCGCAGCGGGCGCGCGGCCTCTGCGAGTGCGGCCGCCGGGTCCTCGGCGTAGTGCAGCACCATCTGGAGCGTCGCGACGTCGAAGGCGGCATCGGGCAGCGGCAGGCGGTACATGTCGGCCTGGCGCACCGACACATGCGACAGGCCACGCTCGGCCAGCCGCGTGCGGGCGAGTGCGAGCATGTCGCGGGAGGCATCCACGCCGACGGCGGCGCCGACCCGGGGCGCCACCAGTTCCAGCAGCGCGCCGGTGCCGCAGCCGATGTCGAGCAGGCGGGGCGCCTGTCCCGGCAACGCGGCCAGCACCGCCTTCGCGATCTCCTCCGCCGGCAGGTCGAGCGCGCGCACCTCGTCCCATTCGGCGCCATGGCGGCGGAAGCTCTCGGAGGCGACGCGCGCCCGTTCCGCGGCGAGCCGCGCGGCGGACCGGCGGTCGGCGGCCAGCAGCGGGTCGTCTTCCGGCAGGCGCGCGACCAGCAGGCGTGCAAGGTCGGCCCCGCCCGCCAGCTGGAACCAGGCATTGGCCCCTTCCGGCGTGCGGACCAGCAGCCCGGCCTCGGTCAGCAGCTTCAAATGCCTGGACAGGCGCGGCTGGGACTGGCCGAGGATCGCCACGAAATCCGAGACGCACCACGCCCCGCGGGCGCAGAGCGCCAGCAGGCGGAGGCGCGTCGGCTCGGCGGCGGCGCGAAGCTGGGCGAGGAGGTCGTCCATGACGGGCTGGACATAGGCATATACATATCCTTATGTCCAGTATATCATGGCCTGGACCCTCGACGCGCGCATCCCCATGACCGTGCTGACCGACCCGGCTGCCCTGCCCGGCGCGCTGGCGGGCGGGGGCGCGGCGGTGCTGGCGGACGCCCCGGCGCCCGCCCTGCCCGACGGCATCGCGGTCATGGGCTTCGACCCGGCCCAGCATCCCGCCCGTTGCGATTGCGGCAGCTGTGGCGGGCGGAATGCCGCCGCGCTCGCGCTGGACCTGCTGTTCCAGGGCCGGGCGCGCGGCAGCCTGCCCTGGTTCACGCGCATCGTCGCGCTGGCGACCAGCCAGGCCGGGCAGCGCGCCCTGGACGAGGCCTTCGCGAGCGACGCCCTCACCCGCGCGCGGTTCCGCCTCGGCGGTCCATGACCGGAACCGGTCACAAGCGCCTTCATATAATATTTTCGAGTATCCTGAAGTTTGGTCTGTGATCCTCGTCACCGCGCACGCAGGCTGCGCCCCGCACCCTCGGGGCCAGGCAGCGGAAAGGCATGGCCATGCGCAAGGCGGCATTCCTCAATGGCCTGGATCACCTGTCGCGCGTCGTCACCTGGGGCATGGGCGCCGGCGCGCTCGCCTGGATGGTCTGGGTCGCGCTGCACTACCCCGCGCTGCGTGCCGAGCATGAGGCCCGGCGCGAGGCCGAGCTGGCGTCGGAGGACCGGGAGCATTGCGGCCGGCTCGGCCTCGGCCCCGATCGCGGCGCGGAGATCTTCGCGGCCTGCGCGCGCGAACTCGACCTCGTGCGGCAGCGGCAGGACCAGCGCCAGCAGGACGGATCGCTGCTGTGAGCGCGCACCCCAGCCGTTCCGGCCGGCGGGCGCTCGCCTTGGCGATGCTCGCCTGCGCCGCCTCGGCGCTCA
>JAYRQX010000964.1:0-1830 GCA_041910415.1 Acetobacteraceae bacterium
CAGGCCGGTGGTGCCGTCGGGCGCGCGCGCGGTGCCGGTCTCCGGCCGCGTTTCCCGCGATTTCGGCGACCACACGGACGCCGGGCCCGCACGCGGGATCACCTTTTCGGCAACCGCCGGCGCGCGCGTGGTCAGCCCCTGTTCGGGCCGCACCGTCTTCAGCGCACCATTCCGTTCCTATGGCCTGCTGCTGATTGTCGATTGCGGGGAGGGTCACCATTTCGTGCTGGCGGGGCTGGAAAGGCTGGACATCGCCGCCGGAAGTCGGGTTCTTGCGGGCGAGCCGGTCGGCGTGCTGGGCGGCGGGGACGGCGAGGCCCGGCGGTCGAGCCTGTATGTCGAGCTCCGGCGCAACGGGCAGCCGGTGGATCCTCGGCCCTGGTTCACGGCCCGGACTTGAACGTTTGGTATGACTCGCGAAGAGATGCAGAACGGCTGGGATCGGTTAGTATCCCCGCGGCATGGTCGGCGAAACGCCCGGGGAACCGGGCCGGAAGGACGTTGGTGACCGCATGAAGGTCTCGTTCCGGAACGGCATGATGTTGGGCGCGGCCTTCGTGGCCGGCATGGCGGTGGGTCCGCTGGCGGCCTCCTGGGCGCAGGAGGGCGGCCGGGCCGAGACCTATCGCCTGCTCAACCTGTTCGGCGACGTGTTCGAGCGCGTGCGCGCCGAATATGTGGAGCCCGTCAACGACCGCGACGTGATCGAGAACGCGATCAACGGCATGCTCACGGGCCTCGACGCGCATTCCTCCTACATGAACGCGCGCACCTATCGCGACATGCAGGTGACGACGCGCGGCGAGTTCGGCGGCCTCGGCATCGAGGTGACGCAGGAAGGCGGCTACGTGAAGGTGATCAGCCCGATCGACGACACGCCGGCCGCGCGTGCCGGCGTGCGGCCCGGCGACCTCATCACGCATCTCAACGGCCAGACCGTGCAGGGGCTGACGCTGCAGGAAGCGGTCGAGCAGATGCGCGGCGAGCGCGGCACGACCATTCGCATCACGATCCGCCGCGAAGGCGCGGACCGTCCGATCGAACTCGCGATCACGCGCGACGTCATCCGCCCGCAGGTCGTGCGCTTCCGCATGGAAGGCAACGATATCGGCTATATCCGCCTGACCTCCTTCAACGAGCAGACGGAAGCGGGGCTGCGCCGCGCCATGCAGTCGCTGCGCCAGCAGGCCGGCAACAACCTCAAGGGCATCATCCTCGACCTGCGCAACAACCCGGGCGGGCTGCTCGACCAGGCCGTGCAGGTCTCGGACGACTTCCTCGACCAGGGCGAGATCGTCTCGACGCGCGCCCGGCGCAGCGAGGACGCGCAGCGCTGGAACGCGCGCGCGGGCGACATCGCGCAGGGGCTGCCCATGGTCGTGCTGATCAATGCGGGCTCGGCCTCGGCCAGCGAGATCGTGGCCGGCGCGCTGCAGGACCACAGGCGCGCCGTCGTGCTCGGCGTGCGCTCCTTCGGCAAGGGCAGCGTGCAGACGGTGATGCCCATCCCCGGCAACGGCGCCATCCGCCTGACGACGGCGCGCTACTACACGCCCTCCGGCCGCTCCATCCAGGCGACGGGCATCCAGCCCGATGTCGAGGTGCGCGCGACGCGCGAGGATCCGCCCGCCGGCGCCCAGCGCGAGCGCGAGGCGGATCTCCGCCGCTCGCTCCGCAACGAGGGCCAGGCGCAGCAGCAGGCCATCCCGCTGCCGCCGCTGAACCTGCCGGCCGGGTTGCAGGAACGCATCCAGGCCCTGCCGCCCGAAGGCGCCCCCGCCTTCGACCCGGCGCGACCCGAGACCGACCACCAGTTGCAGCAGGCCCTGG
>JAYRQX010000965.1:0-15580 GCA_041910415.1 Acetobacteraceae bacterium
CACGAAGCGCACCAGCGCTTCCGTATCGGCCGTGCCCCAGCCCTGGATGGCGACGACGCGTTCCCGCTGCGCCCAGGACTGGTACTGCTGCACCGCGCGCGGCGCCTGGTAGCCGTAGTCGAAGCCGGATACCGCGAGGCGGCGGCCGTTCACGCCGTTCCGCGTCGCGTTCACCCAGGCGAGCGTGTCGGCGACGCCCTGGCCATAGGGCACGCCCACATCGGACGTCGCGCCGGAATTGTCCATGAGATGCCCGACCGGGATCGGCTGTGCCAGGGCCGGGCCGGCGGCGAGCACGGCGCCCGCGAGCAGTGCAATGCGGAACTTCATCAACGCGTCTCCTCTGTTGTCGAGCCGTTCGCCGGCCTCAGTGAGAATAGGGGTAGAGCTTCCAGTACGCCTTGATCATCCGCCACCGGTGGGCGAGCCCATCGGGTTCGAAGATCAGGAACAGGATAATAGCAGCCCCGATCGCCATTTCCCGCAGGAAGGAGACCGAGGCGCCGATCCGCAGCCAGCGGTCGAGCGCGCTGCCCGTCAGCATGTCTGCGCCGGATTGGACGAGTTCCGGCAGCAGCACCATGAAGGCGGCGCCCATGAGATTGTCCATGATGCTGCCGATGCCGCCGATGATGACCATCGCCAGGAACTGGATGGAGTAGAGGATGTTGAAGGCCTCGACGCTGACGAATTGCAGGTAGTGCGCGTAGAGCGCGCCGCCGATGCCCGCGAAGAAGCTCGCGATGCCGAAGGACAGCGTTCGGTAGTAGGCGAGGTTGATGCCCATGATCTCGGCGGAGAGGTAATGGTCGCGCACCGCGATCAGCGCGCGCCCGTCCCGCGTCCGCATCAGGTTCGCGGCAGCGACGAACATGATGATCACATGCACCAGCACCACGTAGAAATACTTCTGTTCGGTATCGAAGCTGTAGCCGAACAAGTTGTACGGCTCCGTCAAGCGACCAGCCACGCCGCCCGAGAACCAGCGGGCACGCGCAAAAAAATCCTCCAGGATGAACTGGGCGGCGAGCGTCGCGATGGCGAGATAGAGACCCTTGAGCCGCGCCGCCGGCGCGCCGAAGACCAGGCCGATGATGGCGGTCGCGACGCCCGCGAGCCAGATGGCGATCGCGACCGGCACCCCCCATTCGTGGAACAGCGCCGAGGCGAAGGCGCCGAAGCCGAAGAAGGCCGCATGGCCGATCGAGATCTGCCCGGTGAATCCCACCAGGATGTTGAGGCCGAGCGCCGCGATGGCCGAGAAGCCGATCGCGATCAGCAGGCCGGTCTCATAGCGGCCCAGGACCAGCGGCGCTGCGCAGAGCAGCGCGATGCCGACCCACAGCGCGACCCGGCTGCCGATGGTCGGGAAGATCGTCGTGTCGGCGCGGTAGGTGGTGCGGAAATCGCCCGCAGGGATCAGGGTCGCCATGTCACACGCGCTCGATGTTCTTGGTGCCGAACAGGCCGTAGGGCTTGATCATCAGGATGATCACCAGCGCGTAGAAGGGCGCGATGTTGATCATGTTGCCCCAGTTCAGCCATTCCGCATCCACGTATTGCGCGAGGTTTTCCAGCACGCCGACGATCACGCCGCCGAGCATGGCGCCGACCACGGAATCCAATCCCCCCAGGATCACCGCCGGGAAGACCTTGATGCCGTAGAAGGAGAGGCCCGAGGAGACGCCGTTGACGACACCCACCACCACGCCGGCGACCGAGGAGACGACCGCCGAGATCGCCCAGGACATCGCGAAGACCTTGGGCACCGAGACCCCGAGCGATTGCGCCACCTGCTGGTCGAAGGCCGTCGCCCGCATGGCGAGCCCGTGCTTCGAATAGGAGAAGAACCACCAGAACCCCAGCATGATGACCGCCGAGATCGCCAGCGAGAGCAGGTAGACCGACTGCACCTGCAGGCCGAACAGGCTGACGCGATCGGTCGTGAAGACCGCCGGGAAAGGCTGCGCGAAGACGCCGAACATCCACTTCATCAGCGCCTGGAAGAAGATGGAGAGACCCACCGTCGCCATGATGACGCTGATGACCGGCTCCCCGATCAGCGGCCGCAGCACGATGATCTGCAGCAGGATGCCGAAGATCGTCATGAAGGCGAGGGTCACCAGGAAGCCCAGCCAGAACGGCAATTGCCAGCTCGTCAGCAGCCACCAGCAGGCCCAGGCGCCCACGAGCAGGAACTCGCCCTGGGCGAAGTTCACGACCTGCGAGGCTTTGTAGATGAGGACAAAGGACATCGCGACGACGCCATAGAGCGCGCCGACGATGATGCCGTTCAGCACGAGTTGCAGCAGCAGGGACCAGTCCATTGCCGTTACTCCGCCGCCATCCGGGTGGGTGCGTCGCCGCCCATGCGGGCCACCGTCAGCGTCGTGCGGATGCGCTGCCTCGTGCCGTCCTGGAAGGCGATGGTGGTGTCCACGGGGATCGCATCGTCGCCGCGGTACATCGCGTCGATGATCGCGCCGTATTTCTCGTTGATCACGCCACGACGCACCTTGCGGGTGCGGGTCAGCTCCTCGTCATCCGCATCGAGTTCCTTGTAGAGCAGGATGAAGTCGCGGATGCGCTGCTGTTCCGGCAGGGTCGCGTTCACCTTCGCCACCTCGGCGCGCAGCTTCGCCAGCACCTCGGGTCGCGCGGAGAGGTCGGAATAGGTGGTGAAGGCGATGCGCTCCTTCTCCGCCCATTTGCTGACGATCGAGAAGCGGATGCAGAGCATCGCGTTCAGATGCGGCTTGCCGTCGCCCAGCACCACGGCCTCGGCGACGAAGGGGCTGAACTTCAGCTTGTTCTCGATATATTGCGGCGAGAAGCGCGCGCCGCGCGACGTCGTCGCGATGTCCTTGATGCGGTCGATGACGACCAGGTGGCCCTTCTTGTCGAAGAAGCCGGCATCGCCGGTGTGCATCCAGCCCTCGCACATGTCCGGGTTCTCGGCGACGCCGTGATAGCCCTGGAACATGTTGGGATGGCGCGTGACGATCTCGCCCACGCCGTTGGCGTCGGGCTGATCGATGCGGAGTTCCACCGTCTCGTCGAAGGCAACGCCGACGGAGTCGAAGTTCACGTCATCCGCGCGGTGGATGGTGTAGGCGCCGAGCAATTCGGTCTGGCCGTAGAGCTGGCGCAGCGGCACGCCCATGGCCTGGAAGAAGCGGAAGGTGTCGGGGCCGAGCGCCGCACCGCCGGTCGCCGCCGATGTCAGCCGGGTGAAGCCCAGCCGGTCGCGCAGCGCACGGAACAGGACCTGGTTCGCGATGGCCGAGCGGCCGCCCGCTTCCAGCGCCGCGAGCCCCTTCGCCATGCCGTACTCATAGAGCTTCTGCTTGAGCGGCGAGGCATCCATCACCCTGGCCCGCACATCGGCGGCGATCTGCTCCCACAGCCGCGGGGCGAACAGCACGAAGGTCGGCGCGATCTCACGGAAATCGGCCATCGTCGTCTCGGGTTCCTCGACGAAGTTGACCTTCATGCGCGCGATCAGCCCCCAGCCGAGCGCATAGACCTGCTCCATGATCCAGGGCAGCGGCAGGACGGAAACATATTCGTCCTCCGGCCCCTTCGGGTCGGCCTTCAGGTAGCTCTCGCAATGGCGTACGAGCGCACGGCTGGACAGCATCGCGAGCTTCGGCCGCGCCGTGGTGCCCGAGGTCGTGCAGAGGATCGCGGTCTCGTCCGGATCCATCGCGGCCAGCAGCGCGTCGTAGTCCGCCGGATCCTCACCCGCACCGATCTTCACCAGCTGCTCGGCCGAGATCAGCCGTGAATCATCATGCTTCCGCATCCCGCGCGGGTCGCTGAAGATGATGCGCCTCAACTGCGGCAGGCGATCGGAGGCGGCGAGCAGCTTGTCCACCTGCTCCTCGTCCTCGGCGAAGACCACGCTCGCCTGGCTGAAGCCGAGGAGGTAGGCGACCTCGTCCTCCAGCGCGTCGCGGTAGATGCCGAGGCTCCGGCAGCCCAACGCATGCGCCGCAATCTCGCCCATCACCCAGTCGGGACGGTTGTCGCCGACCAGCCCGACGACCTCGCCCGCCTGCACGCCGAGCCGCCTCAGCCCCAGCGCGAAGAGCCGCGTGCGCGCGTGGTATTCGGCCCAGGTGACGCTGCGCCAGATGCCGAACTGCTTCTCGCGCAGCGCGATCTCGCCGCCATGTTTCGCGGCGTTGTCGGCCAGCAGGCGCGGGAGCGTGTCGCGGCTCATGCGGCCTCCTCCTCCACCTCGCCCAGATAGGCCTTCCTGACGTGCTCATCGGCCAGCACCGCTTCCGGCAGGCCTTCCGCGATCTTGCGTCCGAAATCGAGGACCATGACACGATGGGAGATGTCCATGACGACGCCCATGTCGTGCTCGATCATGAGCACGGTCATGCCCCATTCCTCGTTCAGGTCGACGATGTAGCGGGCCATGTCCTCCTTCTCCTCGAGGTTCATGCCCGCCATGGGCTCGTCGAGGAGGATCAGCTTCGGCCGCAGCGCGATCGCGCGCGCGAGTTCCACGCGCTTGCGCAGGCCGTAGGAGAGCGTGCCGGCCGTCGCCTTGCGGATGTGCTGGATTTCCAGGAAGTCGATGATCTCCTCGACCTCGCGCCGGTGCTCCAGCTCCTCCCGCTGCGCGCCGCCGGCCCAGTAGGCCATGCCGCGCAGAAAACCCGTCTTCAGCAGGTGGTGGCGGCCGACCATGATGTTGTCGAGCACGGTCATGTGACCGAACAGCGCCAGGTTCTGGAAGGTGCGCCCGAGGCCGAGCCCCGCGCGGTGGTTCGGCCGCAGCCGCGTGACGTCCCGGCCTTCGAACAGGATCCGCCCCTCGGTCGGCCGGTAGCGGCCCGAGACGCAGTTCACCATCGATGTCTTGCCCGCGCCGTTCGGCCCGATGATCGAGAAGATTTCGCCGCGCTTCACCGCGAAGGAGACATCGGTCAGCGCACGCACGCCGCCGAAGCGCAGCGAGATGGCGTCGGCCGCCAGGATCGGCCCGTCATCCACGCCGCCGGTCATCGGGGAAGTCTGCTATGACAGCGACAGCGCCCATGGGGCAGCCGGTGCTTTCCCACGTCTCAAACTCCCTCTGCGGGGACATGGCTCGCCCCGCTTGCTAACGAACATACGTTCGTTTCCCTGTTGACCGCAAGGGGTTTCTCCGCCGAAGGTGCGGGCAAGGATTGGGGAGGTCGAATGTCCCGCAAGCCGGGCTCGAATGGCGCCCGCACCGCCGCCGCCATCCGGCGGGCCAGCCTCAAGCTCATCCACCGGCACGGCTTCGCGGCGATGAGCCTGCGCGACCTCGCCGCCGAGGTCGGCGTGCAGCCCGCCTCGCTCTACAATCATATCGAGACCAAGCAGGCGCTGCTCTACGACCTGGTGCGGCAGCACATGGAAGCGCTGCTCGCCTCGGCCGACGCCGCGCTGGCCGCCGCCCCGCCCGAAGCCCTGTCGCAGATCGAGGCCTTCTGCGCCCACCACCTGCTCTACCACTTCGAGCGCAAGCAGGAGGTCTACATCGCGAATTCGGAACTGCGCGCTCTGGAAGGGGCGAACCGCACGCGCATCCTCGCGCTCCGCCGGCGCTACGAAGGGCGGCTGATCGCGCTGCTCGAGCAGGGAACGGCGGCAGGGGTCGTCGCGGCACAGGACGCGCAGGTGACGGCCTTCGCCATGATTGCCGCGCTGACCGGCGTCTGCGTCTGGTACAAGCCGGGCGGGCGCCTTTCGAAGCAGGAGCTGGTGGCCATCCACACGCGGCTCCTGCTGGACGGCATCAGGCCCCGTCCCTGATCGCCAGCGCAAGCGGCGGATCGTCCGTCGTGAGCGCGTCCACGCCGAGCCCGATCATGCGCCGGATCGAATCCCCGTGGTTCGCGCCCCAGATGCCGATGCCGAGACCCTCCGCGCGCAGGATCGCGACCGCTTCGGCATCCAGCATGCCCGCGCCCACGCCGATTTCGCGCATGCCGTGCGCCCTGGCCGCCGCCGCCGCCCCCCGCGCCCCGACCGCGCGCCAGAAGGGTCCCTCCAGCAGCCAGGCGACGCCGGCCACGCCACCCGCGGCCTGGACCTCGGCCATGGTCGGCAGTTCGAAGCCGATGATCCAGCTCCGCCCCCGCTCTCCCGCCGCGTCCAGCACCCCAAGCGTCTTCGCGACGATGCCGGGATAGGGGCGCTTCTGCGCGTCGGGCTTGATCTCGACCCGCGGCGCGACCGGGCTGCCCTTCAGCACCGCCAGCACCTCGGCGAGCGTCGGGACCTTCTCATCCCCCGCCCCGCGCTGGCGCAGCCTGGCGAGCGCGGCCGCCGGCCATGCGACGACGGCGCCGGTGCCGTCCGTCGTGCGCTCCAGCGTCGCGTCATGGATCACCATGACCTCACCATCCGCGCTGAGATGCACGTCGCATTCCGCCTGATCCAGCGGCAGCGCGGCGCTGGCGCGGAAGGCGGCCAGGCTGTTCTCGGGCCACAGGAAGGCGCCGCCCCGGTGACTGGCAATCCCGACCCGTCCACCCATGCCGCCCGCGCTCCCCATCGCTTCACCCCACCGCTTCACCCGGCGGCTTAACCCTGCAGCTTAACCCTGCAGCTTAACCCTGCAGCTTAACCCAATGTGCAGGATTCGCGCCCATAAGTCGCCCCAGGGCCGGCCTGGCCGAGCCACCCCTGGTCGGATCGCGACATGCCTGCAGACTGCTTCCTGCCCCGACGCCACGCCTGGCTCCTCGCACTGGCGCTGTTCCTCATGGCCGGCGCCGCGGCACGCGCCGAGACATCGGGCGAGATCACGATGCGCGTCGTGGGCGGGCTCGCCGGCGTCAGCCAGTACAACCGCTTCGAGGAACCCTTCTGGCGCGACCGCATCCCGGCGCTCACCGGCGGGCGCGTGCGGACCATGATCCAGGCCTCCGACCGCAGCGGCATCCGCGGGCAGGAGATGCTGCAGCTCATGCGGCTCGGCGTCGTGCCCTTCGGCACCGCGCTGCTCGCCATCGTCAGCAACGAGGAGCCGGAGTTCAACGCCATCGACCTGCCGGTCGTGAGCCCCGACATGGCGACGCTGCGCCGCACCGTCACGGATTATCGCCCGCACCTGCGCGCCGTGCTCGCCGAGCGCTACGACATCGAGCTGCTGGGCGTCTTCACGTACCCCGCCCAGGTCATCTTCTGCCGCCATGCCTTCTCGGGCCTGTCGGATCTCGCGGGCCGGCGCATCCGCACGTCGTCGGTCGGGCAATCGGAACTGGTGACGGCGCTCGGCGCCATCCCTGTCGTCATTCCCTTCGCCGAGATCCCGACCGCCATCCGCGCCGGGGTCGTCGAATGCGCGATCACGGGGACGCTCTCGGGCAACGCGATCGGGCTGCACGAGATCACGACGCATGTGCATGACTTCGCGATCACCTGGGGCCTGTCGGTCTTCGGCGCCAACCGTGCCGCCTGGAACGCGCTGCCCGGCGATGTGCGGGAGATCCTGCTGCGCGAAATCGCCGACCTCGAACGCCGGGTGTGGGACGCGGTGGAGCAGGAGACGGGGGAGGGCCTGGACTGCAACGCCGGGCGGCCCGGCTGCGCACAGGGCCGGCGTGGCGCCATGACCATCGTGGCCGCCTCGCCCGCCGATCTCGCGCGGCGCCGGCACCTTCTGAGGGAGACGGTGCTGCCCGGATGGGTGCGTCGCTGCGGCATGGATTGCGCCGAGGCCTGGAACCACTTCCTCGCCCCGGGCCTTGGCGTGCAGGCGCCGGCAGACTGAACGCGATGCAGAACACCGGCCGGCTGCGGCGCATCATTCTGGTGGTCGCCGGCCTGATCCTGCTGATGCAGGGCGTCGCCACCTGGCGGCAGACCGAACGCGCGCGCGACGCCCAGCTGGCGGGCGCCGAGGAAAGCGTCGCCCGCATCGCCCGCGGCATGGAGGGCGCCGCCAACCGCGCCTTCGTGCAGGTCGATTCGCTGCTCGCGGGCCTGCCCGCGATCCTCGCCGCCTTCCTGCGCGACGGGACGCTGCGCATCGCCGACGTCAACCGCGTGCTGCGCGAGCTGAACAATCAGAACCTGATGTATCGCGACATCCTGCTGGTCGGGCGCGGCGGCGTGCCGGTGGCGGCCGCGCAGCCATTGTCGAGGCGCCGTCCGCCCCCTGTCGATGCCGAAACCGCCTTCTCCGACCTTGGCGCGCCAGGCGGGTCGGTGCTGATCGCAGGCCCGGTGCTGAACCCCGTCACCGGCGAATGGTCCATCTTCCTGGCGCGGAACGTCACCGTGCAGGGCCTCGGCCCCGTGCTCGCGATGGCCGAGGTGCCCGTGCAGCAGATCCAGTCGCTTCTCTCGGTGGGTGCCGAGGGCCCGGGCCTCAGGCTCACGCTCGAACGCGACGACGGCACCTTGCTCGCCTCCCTCCCGCATGACGAAACGCGCATGGGCCGGAGGCTCTCGCCCTCGGCCGCGCAACTGCTCGGCCCCGGCGTGCGGGAGGAGATCGCCGGCCGCTTCACCGGCCGCCCGGTGCTGATCGCGGTCCGCCCGACCCTCTACCCCACCCTGCTCGTCTCCGCGTCGCTCGAGACCGAAGCCGCGCTCGCCGTCTGGCGCCGTGACAGCCGGACCGCGCTGCTGCTGTCCGGCGCGCTCGCCGTGCTCGTGCTCACCGTCGCGCTGGCGCTGAACGAATGGCTGCGCCACCGCGACCGCGTGGAGACCGAACGCGCGCAGGCCAGGCAGATGCTGGAGAATGCGATCGAATCCATGACGGACGGCTTCGTCATGTTCGACGCCGGGGATCGGCTGGTGGCCTGCAACAGCCGCTATCGCGACTTCTACCACATCTCCGCATCCGTCATCATGCCCGGCGCGCGGTTCGAGGACATCATGCGCGAGGGCGCCCGGCGCGGCCAATATGTCGGCATCGCGGGCGACGAGCTGGAAGCCTGGGTGCAGGAAATGGTCATCTGGCACCGCGGCAACCATCCGCCGATGGAGCGCCTGTTGTCCGATGGCCGCTGGCTCCGCATCACGGAACGGCGCATGCCCGATGGCGGCACCGTCGGCATCCGCACCGACATCACGCCGATGAAGCGGGCCATGGCCGCGCTGTCCGCCGCGCGCGACGAGGCGGCGCAGGCGGCCGAGGCGAAGAGCCGCTTCCTCGCTCGCATGAGCCATGAACTGCGCACGCCGCTGAACGGCGTGCTCGGCTTCGCGCAGGTGCTGCTGAACGACGCCCGCCTGACCACCGACCAGCGCCAGCAGGTGCGCACGCTGCACGATGCCGGGCGGCACCTGCTGCAACTGGTCAACGGGCTGCTCGACCTCTCGAAGATCGAGGCCGGGCGCCTCGAGCTCGCGCCGGAGGCGACGCCGCTGCAACCGCTGCTGGAAGGCTGCACGGCATTCCTGCGCCCGGAGATCGAGCGCAAGGCGATCGGCTTCGCGCTGGAGGTGGAACCGGGCCTGCCCGCGGCCGTGGAGGCCGACCCGACGCGGCTGCGCCAGCTCCTGCTCAACCTGCTCTCCAACGCGGTGAAGTTCACGCCGGCCGAAGGCCGCGTCACGCTGCGCGCCTGCCGCCTGCCGCATGGCAGCCTGCGCTTCGAGGTCGAGGATACGGGACCGGGCGTGCCGCCCGAGAAGCGCCATCTCCTGTTCGACGATTTCGTCCAGCTTGGCACCCTGACGCCCGAGGAGACGATGGGAACGGGCCTCGGCCTCGCCATCTCGGCCCGGCTCGCGGCGCTCATGGGCGGGCGCATCGGGTGCGGCGACGGCGCCGCCGGCGGCGCGCTGTTCTGGGTGGAATTGCCGCTGCGCGCCGCGGTCGTAAACGCCGCCGGGGCGCCGCCGCCACCCGATGCCACCGGCATCGCATCGGCGCCGCGTCTCTCGATCCTGGTGGTGGACGACGTGAAGGCCAACCGCGACGTGGCGCTGGCCATGCTGGAAGGGGCCGGCCACCGCGTGACGCTGGCGGGCGATGCGCAGGCCGGCATCGCCGCCCTGCAGCGCCAGGCCTTCGACGTGGTGCTGATGGACATCCACATGCCGGGGATGGACGGGCTGGAGGCGACGCGCCGCATCCGCGCCTTGCCGCCACCCGTCTGCGCCGTTCCCGTCATCGCGCTGACCGCCTCCGTCCAGCCCGAGCAGGTGGAGGCCTGCCGCGCGGCGGGGATGGATGGCCATCTCGACAAGCCGCTCGACCGGCAGCGGCTGCTGGCCGTCCTCGCCGGTTGCGCGACGAACCGGACGGACCAGGCGTCGCGCGAGCCGACACCCGCGGCCGCACCGCTGCTCGATGGGGATGCGCTCGCGGACCTCGAACGCCAGCTCGGCGGCGCCGCCGCCGGGATCGTCGCGGAATTCGTCAGCGAGCTGCGCCGCACCGCGACCCTGCTCGCGGACGCGACGCCCGAGGAGCGGGCGGACGCATCGCGCGTGAAGGCGCTCGCCCACCGGCTGCTGGGCGGTGCGCGCACGTTGGGCGCGCCGGCGCTCGTCGCGGATGCCGAAGCCTTGCAGCGCGCGGCCAGGGAAGGGGAGGCCGCGCCCGGCCTGCAGGCCCGCGCCATCGCGACGGCATCGGCGACGCTCGCGGCGCTGGAGGCGCGCGACGCCCCTCCGGCCAGCCAGGCGGCCTGAGGCCGCGCGCCGGTCAGACCCGGAGGCTCTCCTGCTCCAGGAACCAGCGATAGGTCGAGGCCAGGCCGTCCTCGAAGCCGATCCGCGGCTGCCAGCCAAGCGCCGTCATGCGCGTGGTGTCCATGCGCTTCAGCATGGTGCCGTCGGGCTTCGTGCGGTCCCAGGCGATGCGGCCGGCGAAGCCGGTGATGCGGGCGATGGTTTCCGCCAATTCGCGGATGGTGATGTCGGCCGAGGTGCCGATGTTCACATGCCCGGCGCCGGAATAGTGGCGCAGCAGATGCACGCAGGCATCGGCCAGATCGTCCACGTGCAGGAACTCGCGCCGCGGCGCCCCCGTGCCCCAGCAGGTCACCACCGCGTCGCCCCGCCGCGCGGCGTCGTGGAAGCGGCGGAGCAGCGCCGGGATGACGTGGCTGCGTTCGGGATGGAAGTAGTCGTTCGGGCCATAGAGGTTGCAGGGCATGGCGCTGATGAAGTCCGCGCCATGCTGTTTGCGATAGGCCTGGCAGAGCTTGATGCCCGCGATCTTGGCGATCGCATACCACTCGTTCGTGGGCTCGAGCGGGCCGGTGAGGAGGGAATCCTCGGGGATCGGGTTCGGCGCCTCCCGCGGATAGATGCAGGAGGAACCGAGGAACAGCAGCTTCCGCACCTGCACCCGATGCGCTGATGCGATGATGTTCGCCTCGATCATCAGGTTCTCGTAGAGGAAATCGGCCGGATAGGTGTCGTTGGCCAGGATGCCGCCGACCCTGGCAGCCGCGAGCACCACCACCTCCGGGCGCTCGGTGCGCATGTAGGAGTCGACCGCCTCCTGGCGGATCAGGTCGAGCCGGTCGCGGCCCGCGGTCAGGATCGCGCAGCCCTCGCGTTCCAGCCGCCGCACGCAGGCCGAGCCCACCATGCCGCGATGGCCGGCCACGAAGACACGCTTGCCGCGCAGATCGAAGCCGGCGTCAGCCATGGCCGGCCTGGCCTTCATCCGCCAGCGCCCGCGCCAGGACCGAGCCCGTCTGCCGCTCGCCGCGGAGCTCGGCGATGTCGAAGGCGACCATCTCGGCCACCATCTCCTTGAGCGTGACCGTGTGGCTCCAGCCGAGCTTCGTGCGTGCCTTGGCAGGATTGCCGATCAGCAGATCGACCTCGGTCGGGCGGAAGTAGGTGGGGTCCACGCGCACCAGGGTGCGTCCGGTCTGGCGGCAGATGCCGTGCTCCGCCTCGCCCTGCCCATGCCAGTCGAGCAGGATGCCGACTTCGGAAAAGGCCAGCTCGACGAAGCTGCGGACCGTGTGCGTCTCGCCGGTCGCGAGTACATAATCGTCGGCCTCGTCCTGCTGGACGATGCGCCACATGCCCTCGACATAGTCGCGCGCATGGCCCCAGTCGCGCCGCGCATCGAGGTTGCCGAGATAGAGGCACTCCTGCTTGCCCAGCGTGATGGCGGCGACGGCCCGCGTGATCTTGCGCGTGACAAACGTCTCGCCACGGCGCGGGCTCTCATGATTGAAGAGGATGCCGTTCGAGGCGTGGATGCCGTAGGCCTCCCGGTAGTTCACCGTGATCCAGTAGGCGTAGAGCTTGGCGGCGGCGTAGGGGCTGCGGGGATAGAAGGGCGTCGTCTCGTCCTGCGGCACCGCCTGCGCCTTGCCGTAGAGCTCGCTGGTCGAGGCCTGGTAGAAGCGCGTCTTCCTCTCGAGCCCGAGGATGCGGATGGCTTCGAGCAGCCGGAGCGTGCCGAGCGCGTCGGAATTGCCGGTGTATTCGGGGGTCTCGAAGCTCACCTGCACATGCGACTGGGCGCCAAGATTATAGATCTCGTCGGGCTTCGTCTCCTGCAGGATGCGGATCAGGTTCGTCGCATCCGTCAGGTCGCCATAATGCAGGAAGAAGCGCACGTCCTTCTCGTGCGGATCGCGGTAGAGATGGTCGACCCGGCCCGTGTTGAAGGAGGAGGACCGGCGCTTGATGCCGTGGACGACGTAGCCCTTCTCCAGCAGCAGCTCCGCCAGATAGGAGCCATCCTGCCCGGTGATGCCGGTGATGAGCGCGACCTTGCTGTGCGCGGGGCCTCCAGACCAACCGCCGGTGGCTTCGCGCATTCGCGGGCCCGGCGCAAGCCTGGAGGCCGAACCGGGCTCAGGCGCCGCTGTCGATCCGGTAGCCCTCGTGGTCCTTGGTGAAGAGGTTGCCGATGGCGATGCGCAGAATGGCCGGATCGAAGCGCGGCAGGGTGCCGCGATAGCGGCTCACGGAGACCAGCTGCTCCACAAGGAAGCGCGGCTGGTAGCCGCCGAGCTGGAAGTCGTTCCGCTCGGTCAGCTCGGCCAGGATGAAATCCACCATCTCGTCGCTGGTCTCGATTCCCTTTTCCCGGGCGATCGCATGGAAGATCTTGCGAAAGGCGTCCGGCGTCGGCGCACCGACCTCGATCTTGAAGGGCAGGCGGCGCAGGAAGGCCGGGTCCATCAGGCGGCTGGGGGGAAGGTTGGTCGAGAAGACCACCAGCTCGTCGAAGGGGATCTGGAAGCTCTTGCCCGTGTGGAGCTTGAGGTAGTCCACCCTGCTCTCGAGCGGCACGATCCAGCGGTTCAGCAGGGTTTCGGGCTGCACCAGCTGGCGCCCGAAATCGTCGATGACGAAGATGCCGTTCAGCGCCTTCACATGCAGCGGCGCCTCGTAGATCTTCAGCGCCGGGTTGTACTGCAGGTCCAGCATCTCGAGCGTGAGCTCGCCGCCGGTGACGACAAAGGGGCGGTGACACGGCACCCAGCGCGCATCGATGCCGGTCGAACGGATGCTGAGCCGCCCCGTGCCGCGTTCCGGCAGGGGCACGACCTCCTTGTGCACGTCGGGGTCGAAGACCTTGATGGTCTGCCCGCCGGCTTCGAAGGCATAGGGGACATAGACCGTGCTCGCGTAGACCGAGCCGATGCGGAAGGCGAGCGACGTCTTGCCGTTGCCGGGTGGGCCGTACAGCAGGATCGGCCTGCCGGAGTTCAACGCCGGCCCGACCTGGTCCGGCATGGATTGCGGCATCACCAGCCCGTCGAGCGACCGGGCCAGCGTCGCCGGCGAGACGCGCTCATCGCCGATCGCCTGCAGGCGCACGCGGCTGACGTAGTCGTTCAAGGTCACCGGCGCCGGGCCGATGTAGCCGTTGGTCTCGAGCGCCTGGTGCGCCCAGTCGCGCCCGCGCTGCGTCAGCACGAAACGCTGCTGCTGCACGCCCATGTTGCCCTGGCCCAGGCTCTCGACCAGCATGCGCTCGGTCGCGATCTCATAGAGCTTCTGCGCGACACGCTGCGGAAGCTTCATCGCATCCGAGATCTTCGGCACGGTATCCACCGAGCCGCCGAGCAGGGTCTTGGTGAAGAGGCTGATGAGATCGTTGATGTCGATGCCCGTGTCCTCAAGCGAGAGCGGGGCATTCGGCGTGCTGTTGGTCGTCGGAAAATCGTTCACGTCAGGGCTCGGGTCCTCGAGGCGGGACCGGGTTCGGAAAAGGGATGCCGCGCGGCACCGGCACCGGCGCCTGACCGATGCGGGCCGTGCAAGCCGTCACGCCATCGCCGCCAGCGCATCCCCACCCCCGGCACACGCTTGGTGGCAGGCCCGAATCAGCCTGCCGACCAACGGTTGCAGTCGGGAATTCACACTATGGGAGACTGCGCGGCGGTCAATTCAATTGTCAGGCCGCTGAAATACGCAGGGCGCCGCCCGGCAGCGGGCGATGCCCTGCGTGGGAAGGCCCGGCATGCGGGCGGTGCGGGCTTCGCGGCCCTGATCGCCACGGGCCGGCGCTGCTGCTGCCGCCACCGACCGCACTGTCGCTTTGGTTGCCGCCGCTGCGGATGGCGTCGTTCCCGCCGCTGCCGCTCCTTCCAGGAAAAATGACGCCCGGAAGTTGATCGATTCCACGAACGTGGGGCGCTACAATTAAACCCTGTCTCGATATTTGAAGTGCGCGAATCCGGCCCCGCAGCCGTCAGAAATGCAGGAGTTCCGGCGCGAAGAACCCAAGGCCGCTCAGCACCACCCCGGCGAGCCCGACCGCCCCGCCCAGCACGGCCAGCAATGGTACCGCCGTGACGATGGAGGCCGAGGCCAGCACGATCGCCACCTGGAAGGCAGCCGAGCCGAACTCGTACATGTGGTAGGCGGCCAGCGACCGGTCCCGCACCCGTTGCGCGGCCTGGGCCCGGGCCGAGAGCTCCCGCCGCCCTTCTCCGGTCGAGGGCTCGCTTTCCCAGCGCCGGGCCTGCTCGGCCCAGGCCGTCACCTGCCGCTCCATGGCGGTCCGGCGCTCGCCCTCCGGCATCGCCGCCGCCTCCAACGCAAGTGTCTCTCCGGCCGTGCGTACCGTGGTCTGGCGGATCGTGCGGGCCTGGAAGAAGGACCAGAGATTCGCCGCCTCCACATTGTGGGTAATCGCGTTGGTCTGCGCGCCCTTGCCCCCCGTCTCGGCCAGCGCCAGGAACAGCGCCAGCACCGCGATCAGCAGGGCCACGCCCTTGTTGCCGCCATGATCGCCATGGCCATGACTGTGACCCGCCATTGCACGCTTCTCCCACCGGCGCCGCGGAATCGGGCGCCGTCCCCTGGGCGCGTGCTTCGTCGTCGCAGGCAGCGCTGTCAATCGCGCACCGCGGCTGGACCGCCAGCCCATCCGCCCTAGGATGCGCGCCGAACGGACGGAGACGGGGCTGAGGTCGTCGCTTTCGATCTTGGTGGCGCCGATGACGTACACCTGGTCGGGCCGCGGCACGATGTAGAGCGGGTAGCGCGGGTGCATCAGCCGCACCGGGCGGTTGAGGTGGACGTCGGGCGCGTGGAGGTAGATGAGCTCCCCGCGGATGCCGCGCAGCGTGGGCAGGTCGGGGCGGGCGCCCAGGCCGCGGCAGTCGGCCACGGCGTCGAACTTCTGCGTGCC
>JAYRQX010000966.1:0-1943 GCA_041910415.1 Acetobacteraceae bacterium
GCGGCCAGGCTGTCCCGGTCGCAGGGCCAGGCGACGGCGGTGACCAGCGCCGGCAGTGCCGCGGCCTGGGTCATCAGCGCATCGAGGTGGCGGCGGCGGGAGAGCACGATCTCCGGCCGTTCCTCGGGCCGCAGCGTCACGGCGGCTCGCGGCAGGCGGACGAGCACGGTGCCGTCGGCCAGCACGCCGCGCGGCGAGGCGACGGAGAGCGTGATCGTCGCGGTTTCGGCCGAAGGCCGCGCGGCGACGCGTCCCTCGATGACGATGCGGTCGCCGACGGCCGGGTCCTCGCTGAAGCGCAGATCCTCCGACAGCACCTCCGCGCCGGGGCCCGGCAGGTGCAGGGCGAGGAAATCCAGCACCATCCCCTGCACGATCCAGACATGCGCCGCATCGGGCAGCGCGCCCTGCCCCTGCACCGGCGCACCCAGCAGCGCGGCGACGAGATCGAAGGCGCGCTGCTGGAGCGTGTATTCCGCACGCGCGGAAACGCCCGCCGGGGCGGCGCGGTCCAGCCCCGTGATCGGTGGTGCCTCGTTCACAGGGCGAAGAGCTTGCCGACGGCGGCGGGCACGACCGTGGGTTCGCCGAAGGCACGCTCCAGCGCGCCCACCGCCCGCCAGCCCGTGCAATGTGCGGGGATGATGTGGGTCAGGCCGAAGCCGGCGAGGTCGGCGACGGTCGCGGGGATGGAGGATTCGTTCTCGCCCGACAGATGCAGCCCGCCCATCACCGCGTGGAGCGGGCGGCCCGGAAAACAGTCGCGCGCATGGTGCAGCACGTTGACCACGCCGGCATGGGAGCAGGCGGTGAAGACGACGAGGCCGCGGCCCCTGATGTCCACGGCGATGAAGCGCTCATCCATCAGCAGCGTGTCGGGCGTCCAGCTGCCGTCGGCTTCCTGCTTCACCTGGTAGGGGAGCCCGCGCTCATAGGCGGTGCGGCGCGCGATCTCGCCGCTGATGAAGACGAGGCCGTCGGCGCAGGTGGCGGGCTGGTCGGTAACGATGGGGCGCGCGCCCATCGCCGCCCAGGCTTCGGGCGGCGGCACGCGGTCCATGGGCAGCACGCCGCCATCGGGCTGCTTCGAGCCGCGCTGGTGGAACATGCCGGGATGCAGGTAGAGCGGCACGTCGCGGCGCCCGGCCTTGCCCATGAGATTGAAGGCCGCGGGAAGGCCGCCGGCATGGTCCCAGTGACCGTGGGAGAGCACGACGGAATCGATCGCGCCGAAATCGACGCCGAGCCGTTCGCCGTTGCGCGGCACCGCGTAGTCCACGGGTCCGCCGTCGAACAGCACGGTGCGCGCGCCCTGCGGGCCATGCGCGGTGATCAGCAGCGACAGGCCGTGGTTGGCGCAGCAGAGGCAGGCACCCGCCAGCAGCGCCATGCCCGTGCGCTTGCGGATCAGCGGCCATTCGCGGGTGACGAAGCCCGGCGTCGAGGACAGGCTGTCCGTGACATTGTCCACGAGAACGAGAATCTCGAGGCGCTCCGCCTGCACCAGCTTCATGGCATGTCCTTCAGCGTGACGACCGTATCCAGATACGGGCGATAGGCGACGTTGCGCGGCCTGCCTTCGTCCGCCGCCGTCCAGGCCCTGAAGGAGGACCGGCCGAGCATGCCGGCATCGAGCACCATGCAGCGGAGGAAGGAGGTGCCGGGATCGAGGCCGCGGGCGATGACCGGCTCCTCGCCGGTCTCGAACCAGCTGCGGCCCGCATCCAGGCGATGGGTCTGCGGGCCGATCTCCATGAAGAGGCGGCCGGCGATCAGGCGGCGGATGCCTTGGCCGTGATGGCCATGGACGGGGGTTTCGAAGCCGGGCGCGAAGGTCACGCGATCCAGGCGCAGATTGAAGGGCTGCCTGGGGTCGCGGCGGAGGATCCGGGCGAGCAGCAGCGTGTCGCGCGCATCCGCCGGGGCGCGCCAGGCATCCGGCA
>JAYRQX010000967.1:0-3010 GCA_041910415.1 Acetobacteraceae bacterium
CGGGGTCCTGCTGCGCGGCGTCCGCCAGGGCCATGGCGCGGTCCAGTGCGGCCGGCGCCTCGGGCAGCGCCTCCGCATTGCCGAGCAGGCCCTGCACATGGCGCCGCAGCACGGGCAGCGAGCCCTCGCGCTGCGCGGCACGCAGCACGTCCAGCGCCACGATGTTGCTGGTGCCTTCCCAGATGCTGCCGAGATGCGCGTCACGCACCAGGCGGGCATCCGAGAATTCCTCAATATAGCCGCAGCCGCCTCGCACCTCCATCGCATCGCCCGTCACCTTCCGCGCATCGCGGCAGGCCCGGAATTTGATCAACGGCGTCAGGATCCGCAGCAGCGCATAGGCGCCGTCCTCGCCCGCATCGGAACGGCGCAACGCCTCGGCGGTCGCGAAGACCATGGACCGCGCCTGCTCCGTCCACACCAGCATTTTTGCGAGTTGCCGCCGCATCAGCGGCATGGCGACCAGCCGCCGCCCGAAGGCGATGCGGCGATGCGCGATGTAGAGCGCCTCGGTCGTCGCGCGGCGCATCAGCCCCGCCGCGCGCACGCCGTTCGAGAGGCGGGAGTTGTTCACCATGTCCGCCATCTGGCGGAAGCCCGCGCCGGGATCGCCCACGAGCCACGCCGTGGCGCCGTTCAGAAAAATCTCGCCGCTGGCCATGTCGCGCGTGCCGAGTTTTTCCTTCAGCCGCACGATCCGGTAGCTGTTCGCGCGCCCGTCCGGCAGGCTGCGCGGCAGCAGGAAGAGCGAGACGCCCCTGAGCCCCGCCGCGCCGCCTTCCCGCCGCGCGAGAACCATGGCGAGCTCGGCGTCGGCGTTCGAACAGAACCACTTGTCGCCGGTCAGTGTCCAGCTGCCATCCGGGTTCTCGCGCGCCATGACGGCGGTGTTCGCGATGTCGGACCCCGCGCCCTGCTCGGTCATGAACATCGAACCCTGCCAGAGCGTGTCGAGGTCCTGGCTGGTCAGCGCCGGCAGGTAGCGCGCCACCAGATCGGCGCTGCCGAATTTCTTCAGCGTGCGCGTCAGGCTGTCCGTCATGCTGACGGGACAGCAGAGGCCGAATTCCGCCTGCACGAAGAGATAGGTGATCAGGTATTTCGCCGCGGGCGGCATCGGGTCCGGCCAGCCCAGCACGCCGCCGCGATGCGACAGCGCAGCCAGGCCGTAATCGCCGAAGGCCACCTGCTCCAGCGCGCGATAGGCCGGGTGGTATTCGATGCTTTGCGTATCGTCACCGCGGCGGCTGCGATGGATGAGCTCCGGCCCGTTGCGGTCGGCAATGCCGGCGAGTTCATCGAGCCGCCCGCCGGCGAGCGCGCCCAGCCGGTCGAGATGCGGCGCGAGATGCGCGTCGAGCGCGGGCGGCAGGTAGAGCGCCGCGAGGCGCGCCAGGTCCGGATCGGCGCGGTAGAGATTCAGGCCGCGGCTGTCGGGCACCGCGTCGGGGCCGGTCGGCTGGGATTGGGGACGGATGGGCATGACGGCTCGCTCCTGCCCATCCCTTAGCAGGCTGCGGAAATCTGGGCATCCCGGGTTCGCAGGTGGCTCGGCCTTGTCGGGTGGATGGGGGCGATCTGCGTGACGCTGCGGGTTGCTGGACGCTGTGTGTGCGCCATCACGCTGCGGTGCTCAACAGCTTCGGCAGCCTGGCCAGGTCGCAGGCGCCGGCGCGCAGCGTGACGCTCCTTCCGGCGGGGTCGAGCCCGCGCAGCATTGTCCGCCGCATGCCGCCGATCCGCATCGATCGCCTTCGGCGCTCAACCGATCAGCGTGCCATCCACCGAGACATGCTGCGACGACAGCAGAGGCGCGACCCGCGGATCGGCCAGCACGGCAGCGAAGAACGTCCCCGCAACCTCCCCCCGCAGCCGAATATCGAGCCCATCCGACGATCCAACCCGCATCCGCGCCGACCCGCCCCCAGACATGCAGCAGCGGATCGGATCAGGCCACCAGCGAACAGATAGGTCTTCCGCAGCCTGCTAGGGCACGAGGGGCGAGTCGATGACGTAGACGATCCCATTGCTCGCAAGCCAGCCCGGCCCCACGACGTTCGCCGACTGTGCACCAACCGATGCGCCACCCATCGAAAATCCGGAACCGCCTGTCAGGCTCACATGGATTTTCCCTTGCGCATCGTCGATGCGAAGACGGCGACCATTTCTCGTTTCGACTTCGGTGCTCCGCCCGACAAGCAGGTCCGGATGATAAAGGCCGGGCACGATGTATGCATTCATCGCAGCGGTCGCCCGGACGGTGTCGATCGTACCGTCCGGCGGCAGGACGTCATTCCGGATGTTGATCGGGATGCTGTCCCATGCAGCATTCGTCGGCGCGAAGACCGTGAAGGGCCCGGCGCCGCGCAGTTGTTGGGCAATGCCCGTGCGAGCCAGCGCTTCGACGAAGCGCGCATGCTGGGGGCTGCCCGCGAGGATGGTGGAGATGTCCTGCGTGGCGCCGAGCGATTGGGCGCGTCCGGCATGAGACGCGATGAGGCCGGAGCCGACAGCACCCAGGACAAACATTCGGCGCAACATGGCCGCCATCCTCCTATTCGATGTGGGCCATCCAAACGCACGGCCGTCACCGATCGTTGCCTTCGAGGCGGAGGGCCGATGCCGATATGCGTCGTTTCAGGTGAACCGGTGGTATGGGCGGCCCAAGGCACGCCAACCGGCCATCGCTGCCCGCCCACGGAGTTCGCTCACAGGCCGCGGCCGTCGCGGCGCACAACGGTCGGCACCGAGCCGACAGCGGTCATGCAGCCGCTTCGCCGTCCCCGCACGGATCACGCCGATCGCCTGCGGCGCGATGTGCAGTAGCGCCACCGGCGCCAAGCCAGAACCGGCCGTGTCCGACCCGGCCGCCGAAGCTCGGCCAGGTCACCGCGCCCGGTCCGGTCTAGCGCGGACCGCCCTGCGGGGGCTGCTGCCAGGGCCCGGGCTGCTGCGGGGGTTGCTGCGACCATCCGCCGCCCTGGGGCGGGGGCTGCTGGGGCGGCTGGTA
>JAYRQX010000968.1:0-1630 GCA_041910415.1 Acetobacteraceae bacterium
CTGTGCCGATCCGCCGGTCATGCGGACAGCATGCCTTCGGCATGACGGTCCGGCGAAGCCAAGGGCCGCGGAGGCGGCCCGCCCGGCGTTTGAGGGGCACAAAGGTCAATCCTTTGTGCCGCAGGTATCAGTCGCAGTTGCAGCCCGGCGTCGCCGTCACGGCGCCGCGGACGATGTGGTGGTCGATCCATTCGGCGACCAGCAGGCGCGCCTCGTTCTGCGAGGATTCCGGATGATGGATGCGGTACAGCACCTCGCAGGCCCGGAAGGCCGCGAAATCGTCATTCCCGGATTCCCGGAGCGACCGGTAGGCCGTGACCACGGCGCGCTCGCAGCGACGGGCGATATGGCTGAAGTCGCGGCCCATGACGGCTCCCAGGTGAGACCCAGTTGAGAATCGTTCTCAACACGAGCAACCCTAGCACAATTGAACGTCGGTTCAAGTGTCGGATGGCCGACCGCACATGAATTCCGCGCCCGGGCTGCGACGAGGGCGGCATGTCGCAGCTAGACTGGCCGGGATGAACACCCCGCCCGACGCCCGCCCGACGCTTGCCGCCCCCGACGACGACCCCTGGCTCTGGCTGGAGGAGATTGAGGGCGACCGCGCGCTCGACTGGGTCGCGGCGCAGAATGCGCGCACCCTCGCGGCCTTCGGCGGGAGCCGCATGGAGCGGGATCGCGACGCGGTGCGGGCCGCGCTCGACCGGCCCGACAAGCTGCCGCTCGTCGCCCGCCGCGGGGCCTGGCTGTTCAATTTCTGGCAGGACGACTCCAATCCGCGCGGCCTCTGGCGCCGGATCGGCTGGGACGCCTACCAAGCCGGGCGGCCGGAAGGGGAGACCGTGCTCGACCTCGACGCCCTGGCGCGATCGGAGGGCGAGGACTGGGTCTGGCAGGGCTCCATCACCCTGCCGGGCAGCCATGACCGGGCGCTGCTCGTCATGTCGCGCGGCGGCACCGATGCGGCGGTGATCCGCGAGTTCGACCTCGTGCGCGGCGGCTTCGTCGCTGACGGCTTCCACGCGGCCGAGGCGAAGGGCGGCGCCGAATGGATCGACCGCGACACCCTGCTGCTCTCCTCCACGCTCGGCGGCGACGCGCACAGCACCCATGCCGCGCTGCCGCGGACGGTGCGGCTGTGGCGGCGCGGCACGCGGCCGGAGGAGGCGCCGGTCCTCTTCGCGGTGCCCGGGAGCAGCATGGAAGCCTGGGGCGCGCCGGACCGGGGCTGCCCGGGCCGCCTGGTCTTCATGGAGCGCGTCCGCTTCTTCGATGTCGCCCTGCATCTCGGCGACGAGACCGGCCCGAAGACGCGCCTCGCCATTCCCGACGACGCCGAATGCACCTGGTCGGACCGCTGGATCGCCATCCGCCCGCGCTCGCCCTGGACCGTGGCGGGCGAGACGCATCCGGCGGACACGCTGCTGGGCATGGGGTTGGCTGAATTCCTGGCCGGGGGGCGCGCATGCCGCGTGCTGGCGCGGCCGCATCCCCGGCGCGCGCTGCGCGGCTTTTCCTGGGTCGCCGGGCGGCTGGTGGTCTCCGGGCTCGACGCGTTGCGCCCGCGCTTCAGCGTGCTGACGCCGGGCGCGGAGACCTGGACGGAAGCCGCCCTGCCCGGCGTGCC
>JAYRQX010000969.1:0-1652 GCA_041910415.1 Acetobacteraceae bacterium
CGTAGCCGGACGGGTCGCGCGGATCGCCGTCGTTGATGCCGGTGTAGGCGCGCCCGCCCCCGCCGCGATAGCCGCCGCGCCCGCGCCCGGCGCCGTCGGTGGGGTCGCGATCCGTGATCCCCGTATAGGGCCTGCCGCCATAACCCGGCCGGTCCGTCGGATCGTTGTCCGTCATCCCGCTCTGCGCGGCGGCGTCGGTCGCGACACCCGCACTCGCGGCCGCGCCGCCGGTGGCCACGCGGAGCACGAACATCCGGCGCCCGAGACGTGTCTTCGAATCCTTGGTGTCATCCATGCTGTCGGTTCCCCACGGGCCGATCATCACGCGACGCCAATAGGCTCCGCAAGAGGCTTCCACGCCCGCACCGGCACTCCCCCGTGCTTTGCGAAGCTCATGTTGCATCGGCGCCCCGCGCCGCACGGCCGGTTGCCGCGCGGCGGGTCGCGTGGCAGGGTCCGCCGCCCATGCTGTCCTTCCCCGCCAGCCGTCCCAATGCCTATACGGGCAGCCCGCTCGACCGCGCCGCCGAACGGCGCGAGGACGCCGCGTTCATCGCCGCCGCCATCACCGATCCCGCAACCCTGTTCGCACCCGTCTGGCGTGCCCGTTCGCTCATGCGCGGCGTCGAGGACGGGCGGCCCGAGGCCGTGCTGCTGACCGGCGCGGCCGCGGCTTCGGTGCGCATGGCCGGCGGCCCCTGGGCGTTCCTCGGCCTGTGGGATGGGCGCGCGGTCTTCGCCGTGGATTGCTCGACGGCCGACGACCCCCTGCCGCTGCTGCCCGCGGGGATGGGTGGTTTCACCGACCTCCGCGCCGTCGCGGGCCTGCTCCCGCCCGGCGAGGCCAGCGTGCTGGCCCATGCGCGCGGGCTCATGCACTGGCGCACCAAGCACCGTTTCTGCGGCGTCTGCGGCAACACCTGCGAACCGCGTTCCGCCGGCCATGTCATGGTCTGCACCGGCTGCAACGCCCAGCACTTCCCGCGCACGGACCCCGCCGTGATCATGCTGGTCGTGCGCGGCGATTCCTGCCTGCTCGGCCATTCCCACCGCTTTCCCAACGTGACGATGTACTCGACCCTGGCGGGCTTCGTGGAGCCCGGCGAGAGCTTCGAGGAAGCGGTGCGCCGCGAGGTGAAGGAGGAAGCCGGGATCGAGGTCGGCGATGTCTCCTACCACTCCTCCCAGCCCTGGCCCTTCCCGTCCTCGATCATGATCGGCTTCCATGCCGAGGGGCTGACGGACGACATCCGGATCGACCCCGAGGAGCTCAAGGACGCGCGCTGGTTCTCCAAGGACCAGATCCGCAACCACAGGGAGCACGGCTTCAACCTGCCCCGGGCCGATTCGATCGCGCGCCGGCTCATCGAGGACTGGATGGCCGCATGACCGCCCGCCGGATCGCCATGGTGGCCCTGGCCGCAACCCTCGGCGCCTGCACCACGCCGACCCGCCAGATCGACGCCATCGTCGGCCGCGACGTCTCCCCGCTCGATCGCGAGTGCCGCGAAGAGGCCCGCCGCGACCCGACGATCCGGCAGACCCTGGCGCGCCAGTCCCATGTCGATGTCGGCAACAACGTGGTGCGCACGGCCGAGATGCGGAACGAACTGGAGGAACAGGCCTTCCGCGACTGCCTCCGCCGCCGCGGC
>JAYRQX010000970.1:0-2057 GCA_041910415.1 Acetobacteraceae bacterium
AGGGCCTGCTTCGCGCCGAGGTCCAGCGCGATGCGCACGGCATCGTCCGGATTGGCGTGCTGCGGGCGCATGAAGTCGCGCGGCAGGTAGGCGCCGACCGGCACCGCGAGCAGGTCGACCGCGCCGATGCGGCGCCGGATCTCGGCGAAGTCGCGCGAATAACCGGTGTCGCCGGTGTACAGGAAGCGCCAGGGCGCGGCCGCGCCGGGCGCCGTCCATTCGACGACGAAGCCGCCCCACAGCGTGGCGTTGGCGTCGAAGGGCGTGCGCTTGCTCCAGTGCTGCGCCGGCGTGAAGCGCAGGGTCAGCGGACCGGCGGTCGTCGCGTCCCACCAGTCCATCTCCTCGACGCCGGCGATGCCTTCGTCGTCGAACCAGGCCTTCACCCCCAGCGGCACGATCCAGCGCGGCTTTTGCCGCGCCGCCAGTTGCGTGACGGTGGCATGGTCGAGATGGTCGTAATGGTTGTGCGAAATGAGCACCAGGTCGATCGCCGGCAGCTCGCCGACGGTGATCGGCGGCGGCACCCGGCGCGGCGCGCCGAAGCGCGACAACGGGCCGGCGACATCGGAGAACTGCGGATCGATCAGGATGTTCAGGCCGCCCACCTGCAGCAGCAGGCTGGCGTGGCCCAGCCAGGTGATCACCGGCGCCTGCTGCCGGGCGTCGATCGTCGCGCGGTCGACGGTCGTGGTCCATCGCGCGGCGAAGGCCACGTAGCCGCCCTCGGGGTCCGCCGTCGGACGGAAGTCGCCGCGCAGGTTGCGCATCAGGATCTCGTGCCACGGAAACTGGCCGATCGCCAGCGTCGGATCGCTATTGACGAACCCGTTGGGCCGATGGTGGGCCTTGCGTTCGTCGTAGTAGGGGTTGACGGTGGCGCAGGCGGTCAGCAGGGTGACCAGGGCAAGAAAAGCGAGCAGGGGCATGGCGCGCGACATGGTCGCGATCTTACCGGGCCGACAGCCGGCGCGGCCGTGGGTTAGTTCGTATCGAGCCGCCGCGCCCAAAGTCAGGCTTGGCGGCCGTGTGACGTCCCGCCCCGCCTAAAGTCAGGCTTGGCGGGACGGCGCGAAACCCGGCATCATTCGCGCTTCCTACCCGTTGCGAAAACCGCATGTCCGACGATTCCGCCGCGCGCTGGCTGCTGCTGTTCAACCCGGTCTCCGGCCGCGGACAGGGCCTGCGCGACCAGGCGCGGATCGAGGCGGCGGCGGCGGCGGCGGGGCTCGCCACCGACTCGGTGGTGTCCGAATACGCCGGCCATTGCATCGCCCTGGTGGCCGACGCGATCGCCGCCGGACGGCGGCGCTTCCTGATCGCCGGCGGCGACGGCAGCCTCTCCGAGGCGGTGAATGGCGTGTTCGCGCGGTGGGAGGTCGATCCGCGCCTGATCACCCTGGCCCAGGTGCCGATCGGCACGGGCAACGACTGGGCGCGCGGCAACGGCGTGCCGCGCGACTACGACGGCGCGCTGCGCCTCGCGGCGGCGGGCAGGACGCGCGAGTTCGACGTCGGCACCATCGATTTCGCGGCCGGCGGGCGGCGGCATTTCATCAATGTCACCGGCATCGGCTTCGACGCCGGCGTGGTGGAGAACATGCCCTCGCGCAAGCTCGGTCGGCTGGCCTACCTGATCGGACTGATCCGCGAGCTGATCGCCTACCGGCCGCTGGACCTGCGCTTCGTCTGCGGCGGCGAGACGCATGCCGCGAAGGCCTTCCTGCTGTTCTCCTGCCTCGGCCGCTATTGCGGCGGCGGCATGCATGTGGCGCCCAACGCCATCGACGACGACGGCCAGCTCGACCTGGTGCTGATCCGCCACTTGCGCCTGATGCAGGTGCTGCGCGCGCTGCCCCGGCTCTTCGACGGCAGCATCGAGAGCCACCCGGCGGTCACCATCCGCCGCCATCCCGCGGTGGAGCTGACGGCGCCCGCCGGCGCGGCGATCGAGGCCGACGGCGAACTGGTCGGCCACGCGCCCGCCGCATCACGTCGATGCGCGCGGGCGCGGGGGCGGTGACGAGCATGTCCATGGGAACTCCTTCGCATCCGGC
>JAYRQX010000971.1:0-3905 GCA_041910415.1 Acetobacteraceae bacterium
AGCGGCCGCGCGACGGCGGGATCGAAGCCCGCGGCGCGCAGCACGCGCAGCGCGGCGCGCAGGTTCTCCGGTTCATAGTACCGGTTGAACAGGTCGGGCAGCTGGATGACCTCGCCGTCGCGGCCGTCCGGCGCGCGGCATTCGGCGTCGTGGAAGGCGTCGCCGCGGAAGCGGGGCAGGGGACGCTCGGCCGAGAAGCCCGTCAGCTTCTCGACCAGCCAGGGCAGCCCGGGGATGTATTCGCGCGCATTGGCGAGCGCCGGCACCATCGCCGCATAGGGCGCCCAGTGCGCCATGGACGCCAGCACGCGGTCCTTCAGCGACAGGCCATGCGCCCGGGCGCGCGCGTGCTGCACCTCGATCTTCAGCTTCGCCATGTCGATGCCGGTCGGGCATTCGCGCCGGCAGCCCTTGCAGGAGACGCAGAGCGCCAGCGCATCGGCCACTTCGTCGGAGGCCAGGCCCTCCGCCCCGATCTGCCCGGTCAGCGCGAGGCGCAGCGTGTTGGCGCGGCCGCGCGTCAGGTGCTTCTCGTCGCGCGTCACGCGATAGGACGGGCACATGACGTTGGCGTCGAATTTCCGGCACGTGCCGTTGTTGTTGCACATCTCGACCGCGCCGAGCAGGCCGCCGAGGGGGCCGGGATAGGCGGACCAATCGAGTGCGGGCCTGATCCGCTCATCCGCCTTGTAGTCCGGCGCGTAGCGGAACAGCGTGCGGTCATCCATCTTCGGCGGGCGCACGACGCGGCCGGGGTTCAGCAGCGCCTTGGGGTCGAAGCTGTCCTTCACTTCCTCGAAGGCGCGGGCGATGCGGCTGCCGAACATCGGCTCGTTGAATTCGGACCGCACGATGCCGTCGCCGTGCTCGCCGGAATGGCTGCCCTTGTACTCGCGGACGAGGGCAAAACATTCCTCGGCGATGGCGCGCATCTTTTGTACGTCCGCGCCGTCCTTCATGTTCAGCACGGGACGCACGTGCAGGCAGCCGACCGAGGCATGCGCGTACCAGGTCCCCTTGGTGCCATGGCGCGCGAACACGTCATTCAGCCGTTCGGTGTAGTCGGCGAGGTCGTCGAGGCCGACCGCGCAATCCTCGATGAAGGAGACCGGCTTCCCGTCGCCCTTCATGGACATCATGATGTTGAGGCCGGCCTCGCGTACTTCCGCCACCTGCGCCTGGAAGCCGGCATCGGTCACGCGCACCACCTGGCCTGGCAGGCCGAGGTCGCCCATCATCTCCTCCAGCCGGTCGAGATCGCGCAGCAGCGCGCCTTCGTCGTCGCCGTGGAATTCCACGATCAGCAGGCTGTCGGGTTCGCCGATCAGGATGGCATCGATGGTGGCGCGATAGAGCGGGATGGAGCGGCCGAGGTCGATCATGGTGCGGTCCACCAGCTCGACCGCTTCCGGGTTCAGCGTCACCAGATGCTTGGAGGCTTCCATGGCGCGGCGGAAGGTCGGGAATTGGCAGATGCCCAGCACTTTTCGGGGTTTGATCGGCCAGAGCTTCAGCTCCAGCCCCGCGGAAAACGCCAGCGTGCCTTCGCTGCCGACCAGCAGCCGTGCGAGATTGCCGCGCCCTTCCGCGCGCGCAGCCGGCGTCAGCGCCTCGATGTTGTAGCCGCCGACGCGGCGGAGCTGCGCGGGGAATTTCGCCGCGATCTCCTCCGCTTCCCGCGCGCCGAGCGCGCGCAGCCTCTGCACGAGATCCGCGATGCCGCCGGGCACGTCGCCGCCCAGATTGTCCGGCAGGTCGCCAAAGGTGAAGCGCGAGCCATCGGCCAGCAGCGCGTCGATGGCGGTGACGTTGTCCGCCATCAGCCCGTAGCGGATGCTTTTCGAGCCGCAGGAGTTGTTCCCTGCCATGCCGCCGATGGTGCAGCGTTGCCAGGTCGAGGGATCCACGGGGAAGAACAGCCCATGCGCCTTCAACGCCTCGTTCAGCGCGCCCAGCGTGATGCCCGGCTGCACCACCGCGCGCCGGTTCGCCGCATTCACGCTGACGACGTCGCGCAGGTATTTGGTGCAGTCCATCACCAGCGCACGGTTCACCGTCTGGCCGCACTGGCTGGTGCCGCCGCCACGCGGCAGGACGGCGACGCCTTCCTCCCGGCAGATCGCCATCGCCGCTTCGACATCCGCGATGCTCCGCGGCACGAGCGCGCCGACCGGCATCACCTGATAGATCGAGGCGTCCGTCGCATAGCGGCCACGATCGGCCGCGGAGAACAGGATCTCTGCGCGTGTCTCGCGCCGCAGGCGCTCGGCCAGGCGGCTGCCGGCTTCGATCACGGGCCGGGTCATGTCGTCAGGCACGGTTCAGCACTTTCGGTTTCTGGTGACAGGATCGCGCCGCAGGCGCTGCCGTCGCGGATGTTCCGTCCGTGCGCCAGCGGCGCTGCGCGGGACTGCGCGTTCCGCGGCCGCGTGCGTGACTGGACCGCACGACCCGGCATGCCTGCCAGCACAGGCGCCGGCTGATGTGGGTGCCGGAAGGCCCCGGCGTCGCCCCCGACGGTCCAACGGATGCCGCGACTTTCAAGGGCCTGCCCGTGCCGGCGGAGGTCCGGGGCTGAGGTCATTTGCACAGGCGCGGCATCCCCGGCAGCCATCCGCCGATGCAGCCATCCATGAACTGCCAGCCCAGCGAGAAGACCGCGGCGGCCGCCAGAAGCGCGGCGGCGATGCCGATCGGGCTCCGCGCCACGAAGGCGAGCCCGATGGGCAACAGGGCCATGGCGAACAGATAACGCTGGTCCATCTGCGTTCTCCCTCCTGCGCTGCCTGGCTGGCCTCATGGGATCGCACCCTATCCGCCCGGGGGCGCCGCGTCCCATCCATAATGCTCATCAATCCGACAAGCCGAACTCATTGGCGCCTGACATGGAACCGGGGCATATCCACCCCACGCTGAGGAGCCCGAGACCCATGGCCTATTTCCAGTCCAAGCCGAATTCCGGCCGGCATTTCCTGCAGATCCCGGGCCCGTCCAACGTGCCCGACCGCATCCTGCGCGCCATGGACAACCCGACCATGGACCATCGCGGCCCGGATTTCGGCGTGATGGGCAAGGCGCTGCTGGAGAAGGTCCGCCATGTCTTCAAGACCGAAGGCCCTGTCGTGATCTATCCGGCGTCGGGCACCGGCGCCTGGGAAGCGGCGCTGGTCAACACGCTCTCCCCTGGTGATCGCGTGCTGATGTGCGAGACCGGCTGGTTCGCGCATCTCTGGAACGAGATGGCGACGCGGCTGGGCATCGTCGCGGACTTCATCAAGACCGATTGGCGCCGCGGTGCCGATGTCGAGCAGATCGAGGCGCGGCTGCGCGACGACAAGGCGCACGCCATCAAGGCCGTCTGCGTCGTGCACAACGAGACCAGCACGGGCAGCACGTCGCGCATTGCGGAAGTCCGCCGCGCGATCGACGCCGCCGGCCACCCGGCACTGCTGCTGGTGGACACCATCTCCTCGCTGGGCAGCATGGACTACCGGCATGACGAATGGGGCGTGGACGTCACGGTCTCCGGCTCCCAGAAGGGGCTGATGCTGCCGCCCGGGCTTTCTTTCAATGCCGTCGGACCCAAGGCGCTGAAGGCGAGCGAAAGTGCAAGACTGCCGCGCAGCTTCTGGGACTGGAAGCCGATGCTGGCCTCCAACGCCACGGGTTATTTCCCGTACACGCCGGCGACGAACATGCTCTACGCGCTGGACACGGCGGTGGACATGCTGTTGGAGGAAGGGCTCGACAACGTCTTCGCCCGCCACGACCGCATGGCGGAAGCGACGCGGCGCGCGGTGCGGCATTGGGGGCTGGAGGTGCAATGCGTGGACCCCAGGCACTATTCCTCGGTGCTGACGGCGGTGCGGCTGCCGGAAGGCCACAGCGCGAACGCGCTGCGGGCG